>NZ_JABEPH010000215.1:0-10476 GCF_013004495.1 Rhizobium sp. SEMIA 4085 | reverse complement strand
GAGGCGAGCCCGACGGCCGCGCTGCTTGCAAGGGTCTGTGCTGCGCACGGGCTTTCGCTTTCAGCCTTCTTTGCCGATGAACGACAGGCCTCGCCACTTGCAAGACGCCATGAGCAGCAGGTCTGGCGCGATCCGGAAACCGGTTATCTGCGCCGCTCCGTCTCGCCACCCGCAACGTCGTCCGAGGTCGATATCGTCGACGTCGAGTTCCCTGCGGGCGCCTGCGTCAGCTTTCCGCCGCATACGGCAAGCCACGGCATGACACAGCACGTCTGGGTGTTCGAAGGCGAGATGGAGATGACCACTGGCGCAACGGTGCATCATCTTTTGCCCGGCGATTGCCTCTTCATGCCGGTCGGGGAGGGGCATGTCTTCCGCAATCCCACCGGCAAACCCGCCCGTTATTGCGTCGTGCTCAACCGTAGCACCCGCTGATTTGATTTTCAGGAGAGAGATCGTGACCGTCATTCGTATTCTTGATGCACAACAGGCCAATGGGGCTATTCCGGAACTTTGCGAGATACTCGTCGACTGCGTGGAGGGCGGCGCTTCAGTCGGCTTTATGCAGCCTTACACGGCGGCCGACGCCGAGCCCTATTGGAGGAGCGTCGCAGAAACGGTCGGGGCGGGCGTCAACCTGCTCGCCGTGGCTGAGATCGACGGAAAGATCGTCGGGACGGTGCAGGTCGGATTTGCCTCGATGCCGAACCAGCCGCACCGTGGCGATTTGAAGAAGCTGCTCGTGCATCGTTCTGCTCGTGGCAAAGGTATGGCACGGCTGCTGATGGAAGCGATCGAACACGAAGCCGCAAAACATGGCAAGCGCCTGCTGGTGCTCGACACAGCAACCGGCAGCGAGGCGGAGGCAATCTATCCGCGACTCGGCTGGGAGCGCGCCGGCGTCATTCCGGATTATGCGATGTGGCCGGAAGGCGGCTATTGCGCAACCACGCTCTTCTACAAGCGCATCGCTCCCTAAACCATTGACAAGGCGTGCATCCGCCGCGCCTTATCCAACAAAACAAATCAGGGGAGAAGCCGGTGCGCGTCATTTATTCCGAAGACCACAAGCTGCGCGATGCGAAGACAGAGCTGCATGGCGGTCTGCTGGTGACGCCGTTCGAAGGACCGTTTCGCGCAGAGTGGATCCTAAAAGCAGTCAAAGAAGCGGGCTTTTCGGATGTTGTTGCGCCGGAACGGCATGGACTGGAAACGGCTCTGAAAGTGCATGACGCCGGCTATCTCGATTTCCTGTCGAAGGCCTGGACTTTGTGGCAGGCGAGCGGGGCCGCGGGCGAAGCGATCCCGACCTCACTGCCGGTGCGCCGCGCAACGCAGCGCGTGCCGAACGATATCGACGGAATGCTCGGCTATTACGCCAATGCCACCGAAACCTCGATCACCGGCGGCACCTACGAGGCCGCCGTTGCCTCGATGCAATGCGCGATCACCGGCGCCGATTGGCTAAATGGCGGAAACCGGTTCGCCTTCTCGCTTTGCCGGCCTCCCGGCCATCATGCGGGCATCGATCTCTTCGGCGGCTATTGCTTCATCAACAACGCCGCCGTCGCGGCCCAACGCCTGCTGGATATCGGCGCAAAGAAGGTTGCGATCCTCGATGTCGATTTCCATCACGGCAACGGCACGCAGGACATCACCTATCGCCGCGGCGACATTTTCTTTGCGTCCCTGCACGGCGAACCCGCCAATGCCTTTCCCTATTTCTGGGGCTATGCCGATGAAACCGGTGAGGGCGACGGCGAAACCTGCAATGCGAACTACCCGCTGCCGCGCGGCACGGCCTGGGCTGCATGGTCGGCAGCGGTTGCGGATTCGCTTGCGCGCATCAAGGCTTTTGGCGCCGAAGCCATCGTCGTCTCGCTCGGCGTCGATACCTTCGAACGCGATCCGATCTCCTTCTTCAAGCTGACTTCCGATGATTTCACACGCATGGGCGCATTGATCGCCAAGGCGGGCCTTCCAGTCCTGACCTGCATGGAGGGCGGCTATGGCGTAACGGAAATCGGTCTCAACGTCGCCAATATGCTGAAAGGGCTGGAGGCCTAGAAAGCCTGCGATGGACGACCAAAATCAGCAATCCGATGTTCCGACGCCGCGAATGCTCTCCTGGGCACGCAACTCGACGATCTATCGCCTCGAGCGCCGGATGATGACGGAAAAACAGCTCTTCGATGCGATCACGCGAAAGGCGAAGCAGAAGTTCGAAGACATCAGTGCGGCGCAGCTGAAGGCGCTGGCCGACTCGGCGGTTAAATTCGCCTACGACCAGAAGGCTCTGGACGACGTCGCCTATGCTGCGGTGAGCACCCGCTCGGCGGTGCGCGGCGGCAAGTCGAAACGGAACATCGCGCAGAAACTCTCCTCGAAAGGGGTGGCAACCGATATCGTCGATACCGCGCTCGAGCGTGCAGACGATCTGTTCGCCGCCGTCGTCTTCGCCCGCAAGCGCGCCTTTGGTCCGTTCCGGCGTGGCGATCTAGATGAGAAGCGAAAGGTGAAGGAGCTTTCAGCTTTCGCCCGGAATGGATTCAGCTTTGAGATCGGCAAAAAAGTGTTTGGCATGAGCCTCAGCGAGGCTGAAGAGGTGCTCGAAACTAGGCTGGCGTTTTAGCGTCTCGGTTCATAAAGCGCGCTTATGTTCGGATCAGAAGTTTGCATTTGCCGCTCTGCGATTGCGTTCGTATCAGTGGAGCAAATCAGGAGCGGAAAATGGATCAGAAGACGGGCGAACCAGCGGCAAACGGCAGTGCCGTTGCGCTAACTGCAGCGACCCCCTCATTTTCCAGCGGTGTTGCGGCCGGTGCACTCATGTGCCTGCTGTCGATGTCGTCCATTCAGTTTGGTGCAGCATTCTCTTCCGGCGCGATCGCAGCCTATGGATCGGCCGGTGCCTCCTGGCTACGGCTTGCCTTCGCGGCAGTCATCCTTGCGATCGCCGTTCGCCCGCCATTACTGCGCTACAGCCGCGAGCAATGGATCGGCGCACTGGTTCTCGGCACGACGACAGCGCTAATGACCATGTCCTTCTTCGCGGCGATCGAGCGAATTCCTTTGGGGCTTGCGGTAGCGATCGATTTTCTTGGTCCGCTTTCGGTCGCGACGTTCGGTTATGGCCTGACGCGGCGCCTGATCTGGCCGGCGATTGCCGCAGCCGGAGTTCTCCTCCTCGCCTATGATGGCGAGCAATGGGTCGGCAATCTGCCCGGCGTGCTCTTTGCCTTCGGCGCCGGCGCGGGCTGGGCATGCTATATCATGCTGACGAAAAAGGTCGGTGCGGCGTTCAAGGGACTGGAAGGCCTCTCCATGTCGCTGATCGTGGCAGCGGTGGTGGCGACGCCCTTCGGCTTTGCCGGGGCCGCGTCGAACCTCGATGGCTACGGTCTCGTCGAGATGGCAGGTCTGGCGATCCTCGTTCCGCTCTTGCCCTATACCCTGGAAATGATTGCGTTACGGCGGATGTCGACGGCCGCGTTCGGCATCCTGATGAGCTTGGAACCGGCAATCGGCGCGCTCGCGGGCTTCCTCATCCTTGCGCAACCCATGACGCTGTTGCAGACGCTCGGGACCGCGCTGGTCGTTGCGGCGAGCGCAAGTGCGACCTTTTCGACGGAAAAAGCTTAGGCGGGCTTGCGCGCCGGATCGTCCAGTGCGGGGTTGTAGAATAGCGATAGCGTCAAACTCTTCGCGATGCGTTCCGCTGTCGCCATGAACCAGGCCTTTGCCGCGGCATTTGGAGCGATATCATCGAGCGTTGCGGCAAAGAGCTCCAGCCATTGCGGAAAGAGAGCCGGCGTCATGTTTGCAACACCGACATGTGCTTGCACCGGCTTCCCGCCGTAGGCGCCGCTGCGGAAGGCGACGGACGACCAGAAGCTCTTCATCTTCGCCATGTGCTCCGGCCAGCGGCCGGCAAGCCGGGCGTCGAAAACCGGGCCGAGTTCGGGATGTGTAAGGACGCGGCCGTAGAATGTCTCGACCAGCCTGTCGATGAAGGCATTGTCGATGCCCATCGCATTCATTTCTGCTTCCGCTCGCTGGCGGATTGCGGCGGCATGCGCCGCCCTGCCTTGCAATTCACTATTCATCTCAGACCCATGGTCGCTTTGTTGCAGCACGCCTCATATAGGCACCCGCCTCTTCCAACTGAAGTCCACAATTCGTCTTGCGGCAATCTGTCGGGATCGTCCGCGCGGTGCTTGACGCCTTGCGGAGCGCTGTTTAGATTTAGAATAATTCTAAAATGGAGCTATTGTTATGCTGCCGCAGTTTTTCAGGTCGTTCAAACGTTCATTCAAATCATTGTCGGAACAGGAAATTCTGGCGCTAGCGATTGCCTCCGAGGAGGACGACGCCCGCATCTATCGTGCCTATGCCGACCAGCTGAAGGCCGCTTATCCCGCCTCGGCGCAGGTCCTGGAGGACATGGCGGAAGTCGAAAATACGCACCGCAAGTCGCTGATCGAGATCCATCGGGAGCGTTTCGGCGAACGCATTCCGTTAATTCGCCGCGAGCATGTGCAGGGCTTTTATGAGCGCAAGCCGGATTGGCTGCGCAAGAACCTGTCGTTGGAAGCAGTGCGACAGGCGGCCGAGACGATGGAGGAGCAGGCTTATCGCTTCTACGTCGAGGCGGCAAAGCAGACTTCGGATGCCTCGACGCGCCAGCTTCTCGGCGATCTCGCGCTCGCCGAACAGGGTCATGAAGACATTGCCAGGATGCTCGGCGACAAACATACGCCGGAGGGCGTAAAAGACGCCGAGGACGATACGGCGCGGCGGCAATTCGTGCTCACCTATGTGCAGCCCGGCCTTGCAGGCTTGATGGATGGTTCGGTCTCGACGCTGGCGCCGATCTTTGCGGCCGCCTTTGCGACGCAGGATACGTGGCAGACCTTCCTCGTCGGCCTCTCGGCCTCGGTAGGCGCGGGTATATCGATGGGCTTCACCGAAGCTGCCCATGACGACGGCAAGATTTCCGGGCGCGGTTCGCCAATCAAGCGTGGTCTCGCCTGCGGCATCATGACAACGCTCGGCGGTCTCGGCCACGCACTGCCCTATCTCATTCCGCAATTCTGGACGGCGACGATCACCGCCGTCGTCATCGTCTTTTTCGAGCTCTGGGCGATCGCGTTCATCCAGAACAGGTATATGGAAACGCCATTTCTGCGCGCCGCCTTCCAGGTCGTGGTCGGCGGGGGCCTTGTGCTAGCTGCCGGGATCCTGATCGGCCATGGGTGAGGCCCGGTCCGGCGCAGCCGAAGCAATCGAGGTCAGTGACACGATTGCAAGTACTGAACGCCTTGAAATCAATCGAAGGGCGCGAGACCGTGCGGCACACAAAGTCTCATGAAGCGGCCGACCGTCGCAGGCCTTGGTGCTGAAGGTTGAATTTCTTACTTCAAAGCGCCGACCAGGACGTCGCGGCCGTTTTCGATCGTCACCCAGCGGCCCGCATTGTAGCTCGACTGGCGCTTGACGAAGGAATAAGCCGTGTCGAACCAGGGCTTCACGCTGGAAGCGAGGTTGTCGAGAATGAAGTCGCCTTCGGTTGTGCGAAGCGTCAGCACGGCATGGCCTTCGCCATCCGGTTTACGCACCACCGTCATCAGAAGGTTTGCCGGCTCAAAGCCGCGCTGGATCAGGATGCGGCGCTTAAGGAGTGCAAAATCTTCACAGTCGCCCGCCGTTCCCGGATAAGCCCAGATTTCGTCCTTGCCGTAGATTTCCTTGTCCGTCATCGGAGTGATGGTGCTGTTGACGGTGGAATTGACCGAGCGGACAAGAGCCCACTTCTCGCCATTCATTTCCGCCGGCCCTGCATTGCGGTCCGCACCGCATTCGATCCGGTGCAACTGGCAGAAATCATAATGGCCGATTGGCTGCGAGGTGGCGCCGCCGGTAACCATCGAGAGGTTTCTTGTGGGGGCCGGTAATGCGGCCGAAGACATCGCAAACATGGCCATCATGACCATCAAGTAACCCTTGATCCGCACGCCCGTTTCCCTGCATCGCCCTTGTATTTGTTAACAAAGAGTTAACGGAGAGGGCGTTGAGGAGTCAATCATTACTTCTCGAAGGGCTGCCCTAACAACCCGACATGGTTAAAATGCCACACAACCGTCGGTTCCAGGCGCGCACGGTCTCGAGCTCTGGTGGAGGCGGCAGGCGCCTGCTTCGACTAACGAATGAGGCCTTTGGCGGCAGATAGTATCCGCTCGATATCCTGCGGCCGTGAAAGCCGATGGTCGCCATCGCGAATGAACGTCAACACGACATTGTCGGCGGGCAGGTGTTCAACCAGCTTCATGGCGTGACTGTAGGGAACGTCCGGATATTTCATGCCCTGCAGGACATGCACCGGGCAGCCTGTGTTGATGATGCCGGTCAAAACCCGGTTTTCGCGGCCGTCTTCCAGGAGTGCACGGGTGTAAATGTTGGGCTCCGGGCTGTAGTCGGACTTTTCTTCGAAATAGCCGCGTTCGGCAAGCGAGGCGCGATCCTTTTTCCTCAGGTGCGGCTCGATGAGGTCCGATGTGAAGTCGGGTGCCGGCGCGATCAGCACCATACCGTCGAGCTTTGGCGCCCCCTCCAACTTTGCAAGTTCCTGCGCCAGCCGCAACGCTATCCATCCGCCCATGGAGGAACCGACGATGATGACGCGCTCGGGTCTTGCATGGAGGAGGACGGCGAGCGCTTCTTCCAGCCAGCGGGAAATCGTTCCATCCTTAAACTCTCCAGCGGAAAGTCCATGCCCCGAATAGTCGAGGCGGATGCAGGCAAGTCCGAGTTCGCCGGCCAGCCGATCGAGCTCTATCGCCTTTGTGCCGCTCATGTCCGACCGATAGCCGGAGAGCCAGACGAAGGTCGGGCCGCGATCCTTCGAGGTGGCTTGACGAATGATGAAAGCGATCTTTCGCTCCGCGTCGCCTTCGCCCACCGTCAGGAACTGCGGCTCGGATATGGCTGTTGCTTCGGACATAAGCACAAACTCCCATTGTTTGTGCCTATAAAACAGATTCTCGATAGGCTGACAGCAGGTGATTTTTCCGCTAAAGCGTGTTATTGACGACATCGCAGCGATAGCGAGACTTCGTTGCGCCCCAATGGAGCGCGAAGCTGCGATCTGAAACAACTCGAGGAGAGTACGACCATTCGCAGACCTTTTAAAACCGACGCGCCCGTGAAGGAAGGGCCGCGTTCGAACCGGGAAATCCGTATTCCTAAGGTTCAGTTGATTGATGCTGAAGGACAGAATTTGGGCGTGGTGCCCACCGATCAGGCCTTGAGAATGGCTGAAGAAGCCGGCCTCGACCTTGTGGAAATTTCTCCCAACGCCGAACCGCCTGTATGCAAGATTCTCGATCTGGGCAAGCTGAAGTACGCCAACCAGAAGAAGGCCTCCGAGGCGCGCAAGAAGCAGAAGATTGTCGAAGTCAAAGAAATCAAAATGCGTCCGAACATCGACACCCATGATTATGAGGTGAAGATGAAGGCTATGGGCCGCTTCTTTGAGGAAGGCGACAAGGTGAAGGTGACGCTGAAGTTCCGTGGCCGCGAAATGGCCCACCAGGAACTCGGCATGAAGCTTCTGCAGCAGGTCAAGGCGGACACACTGGAATTTGCAAAGGTCGAAGCCGAACCGAAGCTTGAAGGCCGCCAGATGATGATGGTGCTCGCGCCGAAGTGAGCGGTCCTCATCAATGCATCAAAGCCGTCCGTAAGGGCGGCTTTTGTGTTTTTCAGCGCGCCTGAAGAATCCTCGTCTGCCCCGTTGCACTTTGGCGGCGCTGCGGGTATAAGCGCGCGTCCGAACTGACCGGCAGGGCATGCCGTGGCAGTTTCGAATGCTTGCGGGACGGTTTCGTCGCCATGCCCGCAGATCAACAACAAACACTCCCGCACCTTGTTGCGACGGCCGGAAGACCGGACATCGCAGAAGGGCTTTTTTGAAGAAGCGCGCAGGGAAGATAGAAACGGAGTAGCAAAATGCCCAAGATGAAGACGAAGTCCTCGGCCAAGAAGCGGTTCAAAATTACCGCGACCGGCAAGGTCAAGGCCGCTGCTGCTGGCAAACGCCATGGCATGATCAAGCGTACCAACAAGTTCATTCGCGACGCACGTGGCACGATGGTTCTCGCAGAACCCGATGGCCGCAAGGTTGTGAAGAACTACCTGCCGAACGGTCTCTAAGACTATTCCGCGAACGCTTTAGATTAAGGAGATCATGAAATGGCACGTGTAAAAAGAGGCGTTACAGCCCATGCCAAGCACAAGAAAGTTCTGAAGGCAGCAAAGGGCTTCTATGGCCGCCGCAAGAACACTATCCGTACCGCCAAGGCTGCCGTCGATCGCGCCAAGCAGTACGCCTACCGCGACCGCAAGGTCAACAAGCGCAATTTCCGCGCGCTTTGGATCCAGCGCATCAACGCTGCCGTCCGCGAATTCGGCCTTACCTACGGCCGCTTCATCGACGGCCTGAACAAGGCTGGCATCGAGGTCGACCGCAAGGTCCTCTCCGACATGGCGATCCATGAGCCGGAAGCATTCGGCGCGCTCGTCACAGCCTCCAAGAAGGCCCTCGAGTACCTCAAGGATGCCGGTACGAAGAATGAGTTTGAAAGCGCGGTTCGTTAACCAGCGCTTCCCAACCTTGACGCTTTTTTGAATTTTGGGAAACCCGCGCTGGTTTGGGCTGGCGCGGGTTTTTCTTTCTCTCTACTGCTTGCCCGGCCGGTTCTAACCAGCCTCCGATTTGCCCGCCTGATCCCGGACGGAAAGAATTGACGATGTCAGATATCGACCAGCTCAAATCATCGCTGCTTGCCGAAATTGTTGCCGCCAACGACGAACCGGCACTCGAAGCCGTGCGCCTTTCGGCCCTCGGGAAAAAGGGCTCCGTTTCCGAGCTCCTGAAGACGCTCGGCGCGATGTCGCCTGAAGAGCGCCAGACCAAGGGCGTTGCAATCAATGTCCTCAAGAATGAGGTCGCAGATGCACTTGCCGCTCGCAAGGCGACGCTCAAGGAAGCGACAGTCAATGCCCGCCTGAAGGCCGAGACGGTCGACATCAGTCTGCCGGTCCGCTCCTCGCCCGCCGAGCGCGGCCGCATTCACCCGATCAGCCAAATCGTCGACGAAATCACCGCGATCTTCGGCGACATGGGCTTCTCGATCGCCGAAGGTCCGGATGTCGAGACCGACTATTACAATTTCACGGCGCTGAATTTCCCCGAAGGCCACCCAGCCCGCGAAATGCACGACACCTTCTTCTTCCAACCGGATGAGAACGGCGAGCGAAAAGTGCTGCGTACGCACACTTCGCCCGTACAGGTGCGCACCATGGAAGCGCAGAAGCCGCCGATCCGCATCATCATCCCTGGCAAGACGTATCGTCAGGATTCGGATGCGACCCATTCGCCGATGTTCCATCAGGTCGAGGGACTGGTGATCGACACGAAGGCGAACGTCGCCAACATGCGCTGGGTGCTCGAAGAGTTCTGCAAGGCCTTCTTCGAGGTCGACAGCGTGACGATGCGTTTCCGCCCGTCGTTCTTCCCGTTCACTGAGCCGTCCTTTGAAGTCGACATCCAATGCGACCGCTCAGGCCCGATCGTCAAATTCGGCGAAGGAACGGATTGGATGGAAATCCTCGGCTGTGGCATGGTCCATCCGAATGTGCTGCGCTATGGCGGGCTCGACCCGGACGAATATCAGGGCTTTGCCTGGGGCATGGGCCTCGACCGCATCGCTATGCTGAAATACGGCATGCCCGACCTGCGCGACTTCTTCAACGCCGATGTCCGCTGGATGACCCACTATGGCTTCCGCCCGCTCGACATGCCGACGCTGTTCGGCGGCTTGAGCGTGTAAGGGAGGATTGAGATCATGAAATTCACGCTCTCCTGGTTGAAGGATCATCTGGAAACGGATGCCACCCTGAATGAAATCTGCACCCGCCTGACGATGATCGGGCTGGAGGTCGAAGATGTCGATGACAAGGCGGCCTTCAGGCCTTTCATCATCGCCAGGGTTCTCTCCGCTGAGAAACATCCACAGGCCGACCGCCTGAAAGTTCTCTCGGTCGATACCGGCAAGGGTGCGCCGATCCAGGTCGTTTGCGGGGCGCCGAACGCGCGGGCCGGCCTCGTCGGCGCATTTGCCGCGTCGGGCACCTATGTTCCCGGCATCGATGTGACGCTTTCCGTCGGCAATATCCGCGGCGTCGAAAGCCATGGCATGATGTGCTCCGAAAAGGAACTCATGATTTCTGACAATCATGAGGGCATCATCGATTTGCCTGAAGACGCGCCAATTGGGACCAGCTATGCGGCTTATGCCCATCTCGACGATCCTGGCATCGAGATCAACCTCACCCCGAACCGGCCGGCATGCACGAGCATTTACGGCATTGCACGCGACATGGCCTCTTCGGGGCGTGGCCCGCAGGAGCCGCCGC
>NZ_JABEPH010000214.1:0-10550 GCF_013004495.1 Rhizobium sp. SEMIA 4085 | reverse complement strand
CCCACTCCCCCTGTCTCTTCCCCTGCGCGCTCGTCGGCAGCCTCAGATTTTTATAACAGACAGTAGCGGCATAGGGGGACAAAAGGGCACGGATCACTCTCGACCATATCCGCCCCGCCTACGGACCCAATCCGAAGACGGACAAGGACTATGCCCTGAAGGAAGTCGATCATGAGTGGACCGACGGCGGCGCATATGCGCTTCTTGGCCCGTCAGGATGCGGAAAGACAACGCTTCTCAACATCATCTCCGGTCTGCTGCAGCCTTCGCACGGGCGCATCCTGTTCGGCGGCCAGGACGTAACGATGCTATCGACGCAAGCCCGCAACATCGCGCAGGTTTTCCAGTTCCCCGTCATCTACGACACGATGACGGTCTACGACAATCTCGCTTTTCCGCTTCGCAACCGAGGTGTTTCGGAGGCCGACGTCGATCGGCGCGTTCGTGAAATTCTCGAGATGATCGATCTTGCGGACTGGGCCAAGCGCAAGGCGCAGCGGCTTACGGCCGATCAGAAACAGAAAATTTCGCTTGGCCGCGGTCTGGTGCGAAACGACGTCAACGCCATTTTGTTCGATGAACCGCTGACGGTTATCGATCCGCACATGAAATGGGTGCTGCGGTCGCAGCTGAAGCGGCTGCATAAGCAGTTCGGTTTCACGATGGTCTATGTGACCCACGACCAGACGGAGGCACTGACCTTCGCCGAGAAGGTCGTCGTCATGTATGAGGGAGAAATCGTGCAGATCGGCACGCCGACGGAACTATTCGAACGCCCGAGCCACACGTTTGTGGGTTATTTCATTGGCTCGCCGGGGATGAATGTCATGCCAGCGGAAGTTGCCGGCAATACCGTCAAGATTGGCAGTGAGACGATCAGTCTCGGCTACGCGCCGAAAACGAATGGTGCGGCCAAGGTCGAACTTGGCATCCGTCCCGAATTCATCCGCCTCGGCCGTGAAGGCATGCCCGTCTCGATTTCAAAGGTCGAGGATATCGGCAGGCAAAAGATCGTTCGCGCGCGGTTTGCGGATCAGCCGATCGCCATCGTCGTGCCGGAAGATGCGGAAATTCCCGCGGATGCGCGCGTCAGCTTCGATCCGGATGCGATCAGCATCTACGCCGGATCGTGGCGGGTCGGCAGGGAGGGCTGATCATGGAAAAGACCTGGAACAACAAGGCCTGTTTTCTCGTCCTGCCGGTATTGCTGCTCGTCGCGTTTTCGGCGGCCATTCCGCTGATGACGGTCGTGAACTATTCAGTTCAGGACACCTTCGGCAACAACGAGTTCTTTTGGGCCGGCACCGACTGGTTCGACGACATCCTGCATTCCGACCGCTTCTGGGAAGCCCTGCAGCGAAACCTGCTATTTTCCTTCATCATCCTGGCGCTTGAAATCCCGCTTGGCATCTTCATCGCGCTCAACATGCCCAAAAAGGGCATTGGCGTGCCTGTCTGCCTCGTGCTGATGGCGCTACCCCTCCTCATCCCGTGGAATGTGGTCGGCACGATCTGGCAGGTCTTCGGCCGTGTCGATATCGGCTTGCTCGGCCACAGCCTGGAAGCGATGGGGCTTGACTACAACTATGTCCGCGACCCTATTGATGCGTGGATCACGATCATCATCATGGATGTCTGGCATTGGACGAGCCTTGTCGTGCTGCTCTGCTATGCCGGTCTCGTTTCGATCCCCGAGGCGTACTATCAAGCTGCGAAGATAGACGGCGCTTCGCGCTGGTCCGTCTTCCGCTATATCCAGTTGCCGAAGATGAAGCGCGTGCTGCTGATTGCGGTGCTCCTGCGCTTCATGGACAGCTTCATGATCTATACAGAACCCTTCGTTGTCACCGGTGGTGGACCGGGCAATTCCACGACATTTCTTTCCATCGATCTCGTGAAGATGGCGGTCGGCCAGTTCGACCTCGGGCCTGCAGCCGCCATGTCGATTGTCTACTTCCTCATCATCCTGCTGCTCTCGTGGATATTCTACACGGTCATGACCAGCAGCGACGCGAATTCATGAGGAGAGGGTCATGGAAACCACGATGAAATACAAACCCGCCGGCAACTTCTCCTGGGTCGTCTCGACGATCTATATCGTCTTTCTGCTGCTGCCGATCTATTGGCTCATCAATATGAGCTTCAAGGAGAATGCCGAGATCACCGGCGCCTTCTCGCTCTGGCCGCAGAACCCGACACTCAGGAACTACAGGGTGATCTTTACCGATCCATCCTGGTACAATGGCTATATCAATTCCATCATCTACGTCGTGATGAACACGGTGATCTCGGTGCTTGCAGCGCTGCCGGCGGCCTACGCCTTCTCGCGCTACCGGTTTCTCGGCGACAAACACCTGTTCTTCTGGCTGCTGACGAACAGGATGGCACCGCCGGCCGTCTTCGCGCTTCCTTTCTTCCAGCTCTATTCGGCGTTCGGCCTCATCGACACCCATGTTGCCGTTGCTCTGGCGCATTGCCTTTTCAACGTGCCGCTGGCAGTGTGGATCCTGGAAGGCTTCATGTCGGGTGTGCCGAAGGAAATCGACGAGACTGCGTATATCGACGGCTATTCGTTCCCGCGCTTCTTCTTGAAGATCTTCATGCCGCTGATCGCAAGCGGGATCGGCGTCGCAGCCTTCTTCTGTTTCATGTTTTCGTGGGTCGAACTGCTGCTTGCCCGCACGCTGACGACCACGGCTGCAAAGCCGATCTCGGCGATCATGACACGCACCGTTTCGGCGGCCGGCATGGATTGGGGCGTGCTGGCTGCTGCCGGCGTGCTGACGATCGTGCCGGGCGCGCTGGTCATTTATTTCGTCAGGAACTACATCGCCAAGGGCTTTGCTCTTGGGCGCGTTTGAGGGAGATCGATATGAACTTTTCCTGGATGGCGTGGACGCTGCCCACGGCACTGTTCTTCCTGACGATCCTCGTGCTTTTGATCGGCATGAGCGTGTGGGAATATTTCGCGCCGGGGGGCTCGCCGCGGGTCGGCGTGCTGCGTTTCGAAACGACGCGCGGTGACCGGCTCTTCATTTCGCTGCTCGGTGCAGCATTCATTCATCTCGCATGGCTGGGCCTTGTCGGGCCCAACCTGTGGTGGGCTCTTGCCCTCGCCGTAGTCTACGCCATCGGCGTGTTCCGCTACGCGTGACGGCAGGTAATACAGATGGCCGGGGGACTGGCCGCCTGAGACGTGAAGACTGCAATCGCAAACCCTGGGAGGATACTATGCGACGGCATTTACTAGCGACAACAGCAGGCATCTTGCTGGCCATGGCGGGTTCCGCCTATGCCGGCATGGATGAGGCGAAAGCCTTTCTGGACAAGGAAGTCGGCGATCTCTCGACGATTTCCCGTGCGGACCAGGAAAAGGAAATGCAGTGGTTCGTCGATGCGGCAAAGCCTTTCGCCGGCATGGACATCAAGGTTGTCTCCGAAACGATCACAACGCACGAATATGAATCGAAGGTGCTGGCACCAGCCTTTACCGCCATCACCGGCATCAAGATCGCCCACGACCTGATCGGCGAAGGCGACGTCGTTGAAAAACTGCAGACGCAGATGCAGTCAGGCGAAAACATCTACGACGCCTACATCAACGACTCGGACCTCATCGGTACGCACTGGCGCTATCAGCAGGCACGCAGTCTGACAGACTTCATGGCGAACGAGGGAAAGGACGTCACCAATCCGAACCTCGACATCGACGACTTCATCGGCAAGTCCTTCACGACGGCGCCGGACGGCAAGCTCTATCAGCTGCCCGACCAGCAGTTCGCGAACCTCTACTGGTTCCGCTACGACTGGTTCAACGACGAGAAGAACAAGGCAGACTTCAAGGCGAAGTACGGCTACGACCTCGGCGTGCCGGTCAACTGGTCGGCCTATGAAGACATCGCTGAATTCTTCACCGGACGTGAGGTCGGTGGTAAGAAGGTCTATGGCCACATGGACTACGGCAAGAAGGATCCGTCGCTCGGCTGGCGCTTCACCGACGCCTGGCTCTCCATGGCCGGCAACGGCGACAAGGGCATTCCGAATGGCAAGCCGGTTGACGAATGGGGCATCAAGGTAGACGAAAACTCGCGTCCAGTCGGCTCTTGCGTCGCACGCGGCGGCGACACCAACGGTCCTGCAGCCGTCTATTCGATCCAGAAGTATCTGGATTGGATGAAGGCCTACGCTCCGGCGGCAGCCCAGGGCATGACCTTCTCCGAATCTGGCCCGGTTCCGTCGCAGGGTGAGATCGCTCAGCAGATGTTTACGTACACGGCCTTCACCGCCGATTTCGTGAAGCAGGGCCTGCCGGTCGTGAACGAGGACGGTACGCCGAAGTGGCGCTTCGCCCCGTCGCCGCACGGCGTCTACTGGAAGGACGGCATGAAGCTCGGGTACCAGGATGCCGGCTCCTGGACGCTGATGAAGTCGACCCCGGACGATCGTGCCAAAGCCGCCTGGCTCTATGCTCAGTTCGTCACATCGAAGACGGTCGACGTGAAGAAGAGCCACGTCGGGCTGACGTTCATTCGCGAGTCCACCATTCGTGACAAGAGCTTCACCGAACGCGCTCCGAAGCTCGGCGGTCTGGTCGAGTTCTATCGCTCGCCCGCCCGCGTGCAGTGGTCGCCGACCGGCACCAACGTGCCGGACTATCCGAAGCTCGCACAACTCTGGTGGCAGGCGATCGGCGATGCTTCTTCGGGCGCGAAGACCCCCCAGGAAGCCATGGATTCGCTTTGCGCCGAGCAGGAAAAGGTACTGCAGCGCCTGGAACGCGCCGGCGTTCAGGGCGATGTCGGCCCGAAGCTCGCCGAAGAGCAGGATCTCGAATACTGGAACAAGGATGCCGTCGCAAAGGGCAACCTCGCTCCGCAATTGAAGGTCGAGAACGAGAAAGAAAAGCCGGTAACGGTCAATTACGACGAACTGGTCAAGAGCTGGCAGTCGAACTGATCGTCATCGGGCGGGTCGGAAGAAACGAGCTTCCGGCCCGCCCTGCAATGGCCGCCGCGACCCATATGCTTCCGATACGACGCGTCATCGCAGCTTGCCGGCGGATCTCTATCAAAGCACGCCAATCGCATTTCTGACCGCCATAACGCCTTGCGTAAGCGGGCGGTACTCCAGTCCGACGCTTCCTGCGTATCCTTTGTCAAACAGCCAGTTGAGGCGGTGCGCCAGATCGATGCTGCCGGAGCCGGGTTCGTTGCGACCCGGGTGGTCTGCGACGTGGACATGAAACACGCGCGAAATCCGCTCGCCGATCACATCTTCCGTTCGTTCATCCATCACCGCCGAATGGTAGATATCGTAGACGATCCCGATTTCGGGGCGATCGATCTCGTCAGCGATGTCGAGTCCTTCGCGGGTGGATTCCAGAAAATAACCGATATGGTCGATGCGGGTGTTCAGTGGCTCGACGCCGAGGCGCACGCCCGTGCCCTTCAGGATATCGGCGCCGGCGCGCAGCGCAGCCGTCAGCGCAAGGCGCTGCTCCTGCCGCGAGCGGCCGGGGAGATAGTCACCTGCCTGTGCAATGAGGATAGGAGCGGCGAGCCTCTGGGCGACCTTTACCGACGCGGCCAGTCCCTCCAGCCACATTTGCTTGTTGGTGGCATCTGTCAACGGGATCATCGGCTCTGCCACGATGCTGGACACGGCGAGGCCGGTCTGCTTGAGGGCAGCGGAAATCGCGCCGAGATCCTTGTCCGTCCAACGCCAGAACTCGATTGCCGGCAAACCGGCCTTCCTGGCGCGGTAGATGCGGTCTTCGAAACGGTCACCGGGTTCGGCGAACAGCCATTCGACGCAGGCTGAGTACTGGCGCATGATGATTTCTCCCTTTGCCTTCGCAATGCGTCAAATACCTGCAGGCGGAAATGCGGATTTCATCGGTCGAGCAGATTTGCGGCCGCATCATGATGAACACCCGGTGCTTTTGCCCCATCCGGGAACAAGCCGCGTAATTCGGGCGTTTCCAGAGCATAATATTCAAGGGCGCTGGACAGCGAATGACCGATTTTCGAGCCGAATCCGACAGCCGCAAGACAACAAAAGCAATTGATTATATCACGACGGTCGCGCGTCGGCGCCGCGACGCTCTTTCGGTCATTCCGGGCGGCATTATCCGCAACGGGCGAAACGTCTGGCGAGCTGGCAAAGCGGACAAGGCGGCTTTTCTGGTTGACGGCGCTTCTTATTTCGCAGCGCTTGATGAGGTTCTGCGACAGGCAAGACATTCCATCTGGATCATCGGCTGGGATTTCAATCCCGATATCCGACTGAGGCCACATCAAAGCTCGGAAACGCTCGGCGAACTTCTAATGGCGCTTGCCGATGAAAATCCATGGCTGCAGATCCGGATACTGATCTGGGGCATGGGACCTGTCTATTCCGGCAAATCCTTGAAGCTTTTCAAGGAAAACGGCTTCTCCACACATCCGCAGATCAGCCTGCGTTTCGATCTGCGCCATCCTGTGCGTGGCTGCCACCATCAGAAACTGGTTTCGATCGATGACAGCATCGGTTTCCTCGGCGGTCTAGATTTGACCGCCCGGCGCTGGGATGAGCCTGATCATCGGGCCGACAATCCGCTTAGAAGGGCTCCGGACGGTGTGCCATACGATCCGGTGCATGACATACAGTCGATGGTCTCAGGCAGCGCTGCGCGGCTGATCGGCGACGTGTGCCGCCGGCGGTGGAAGCAGGCGACCGGCAAGCTGGTCGAAGTAGCGCCGCCGGGCGGCGTGTCATGGCCGCATGCGCTCCCGCCGGAATTGGAGAATGTGACGGCGGCGATTGCACTCACCGAGCCAGGATGGATCGGCAAGCGCGGGCGGTTTGAAGCCTTTCGGCTGACGCGCGATGCCATAAATGCGGCAAGGAAATACATCTATATCGAAACCCAGTATCTTGCCTCCTTCGGCGTGGCGCGGGTCATCGCGAAACGCCTCAAGGAGGCAGATGGCCCGGAGATTGCTGTTCTGGTTACGAAGAGCTCGCACGGACTGATCGAAAAGCTCGCAATGGGGCATAACCGCGACCGGCTGATCCGCAGGCTGAAGCGCATCGATCGCTATGACCGGCTGCGCGTGATGTATCCGGTGGTCCCGGACGGGAAGGGGGGCGAGCAGGAGGTTGTTATCCATTCGAAGCTAATCATCGTCGACGACCGTTTAATTCGCATCGGCTCTTCGAATCTCAACAATCGTTCGGAGGGGCTCGATACGGAGTGCGACCTGGCGATCGAGGCGGAAAGTGCTGCTCACCGGCGGGCGATAATGTCGTTTCGCCACCGGCTGATTGCCGAGCATCTCGATGCGACGAGCGAAGCTGTCAAAGAAATGGAGACGGCGAAGCGGTCCTTGCTCAATGCCATGGAGGCTCTGAACATCCGCAAGCGCGGCCTTCGCCACTTTGCGATCGATATTGCGAGAGGCGAGATATCGCCGATGATCGGAACTGCTTTCGTGGACCCCCGGCGACCTTACCGGCCGCTACAGAAGCTGCGTCTGCGCATGAGCCGACTGTTGAGAGCGATCTTCCGACGGTAGCTGTTTTGGCTTCGGAATGACGACTTCGCTGATCGCGAAGACCGGCAGGCCGATCAGCAGCGGAATCAGAAAATAAATCACCCTGAAGGCCACCAGTGCCCCTATCGAGGCGGCGCCGGGCAGGACATAGCCGACCGTGGCCTCGATGACGCCTAGACCGCCAGGCACATGGGTAACGAGGACAGCGATATTGGCAAGCACGTAGGCCGTGGCCGTCTGCACGTAGCTCGCCTGGCCCTGCACGGCCAGCATCTGATGCAGGCAGGCTGCGACGAAGATGAAATTCACCGTTCCGATGATGACCTGGCCCAATGCGAGCTTCAGGCGGGGCATTTCGAAAGACCATTTCCAAACGTGCAGCGGCGCGCGGACGATGGCGGACAGAGTGACATAGACTAAGGGCAGACTGAGACAGGCGCAGCCAAGGGCGAACAGACTGGCCGGGCCGAGTTTCAGAAGACTTGCGGCATCCTGCGGATTGATGAGCAGGGCGATGCCTGCAAGGGCCGAAAGGCCGATGCCCACGGTCACGCCGCAAAACAGGATGACCTTTGCAACTTCTTCGGCATTCAAGCCCCAGCGAGAATAGAAGCGGTAGCGCACAGCGCCACTGCTCAGCGCTGCAAAGCCAAGATTATGGCCGATCGAGAGGCTGGTGAACGAGGCAATGGCGGCCTTCGGATAGCTCAGCGGTCTGCCGGCGTAGCGCAGCGCCAGCCAGTCGAAACCGGTCAGGCAGAGGTAGGAGGCCGCCGCAAAGCAGAGGCCCCCGACAATGCGGCCTCCCGGTATCATGCCGATCGATTCCAAGACGTCGCTCAAGGTGTAACGGCTGAAGACCCTGTAGAGAAGAAAGGCCGCAAGCATCAGGCAGAAGACGAGAGCCAGATTGATAAGCACGCGTTTGATGGACATAAATGCCCCGTTTCGTTGGAGTTCCGAAGATGGAACGAAACAGGCTGAAAGCTAGTTCCCCCGGGATGAGCACATTCTCCCCCGTTCCGCCGCAATCAACCGGCGGCGAGCTGAAAATCCTGACCTACAATGTGCATAGCTGCATCGGCACCGACCGGCGGATCGAACCAGCGCGCATCGCCGATGTGATCGCGCAAACCGGCGCGGACATCATCGCGCTGCAGGAACTTGATGTCGGCCGCAAGCGCACGGGCGGAATCGACCAGGCACATGCGATCGCATCGCTCTTGAAGATGCAGGCCCACTTTCATCCGGCGCTGCATGTCGAGGAGGAGCAGTACGGCGATGCCATCCTGACGGCCATGCCGACCCGGTTGATGAAAGCCGGGCCGTTACCCTCCGTAGGCGAGATGCGCGGGGCGATATGGGTGCAGATCGAAATGGCGGGAATTCATCTGAATTTGCTGAATACGCATCTTGGCCTGCGCGGCATCGATCGGATGCGGCAGGTGACGACGCTGCTCGGCAGGGAATGGATTGGAAGCCAGAAATTCCAGGCGGCTCCGGCGATCATCTGCGGCGATCTCAATGCTGTCCCGTCATCGCCGGCTTACAAAATGCTGGCGCGGCATTTCCGCGATACGCAGCTGCTCGCCGCGCGGCGTCCCCGCCCGACCTATCCCTCCCGGCTGCCGATCCTGCGGATCGACCATATTTTCGTGTCGGACGGGATTGGCGTGACATCTGCGACGGTTGCCGCGACACCGCTCGTGCGCCGGGCCTCGGATCACCTGCCGCTGCTGGCTACCATATTGCCGGGTGCGGCAATCACGCGAAGGGAAATCTCGTTCTAAGCGGTCACTGCAAGCGGCTGCCGAAGTTAAATATTTTCAATAATTTATACAACAAAGGCCGATTTTTCTCACGAGTCGAGAAAGACTTGACGCCGCTCGTTTTATAACGCTTTAAATTATCAACCGCGACTGGGAGAGTTGCGGGGCATGTTTGCCGCTTCGACTGCGGGAGACATCGGCGGACGAGGAGGGTCTCGCCGCTTTACTTGCGAACGGGAGGAATATCATGCGCAAGTTTTTGGGCTCGGCAGCCGTTGCTGCCGTGATGATGGCAGGTACTGCGACATACGCGGCCGACGTGAAGGAAGTCCAGATGCTGCACTGGTGGACGTCCGGCGGTGAAGCGGCGGCGCTCAACGTGCTGAAGGAGGACCTCTCCAAGGAAGGCTTTGCTTGGAAGGACGTGCCGGTGGCCGGCGGTGGCGGCGATGCTGCCATGACCGCGCTCAAGGCGATGGTTGCGGCGGGTACCTATCCGACCGCCTCGCAGATGCTCGGCTATACGGTGCTTGACTACGCGCAGGCAGGTGTCATGGGCGATCTCACCGAGACCGCGACGAAGGAAGGATGGGACAAGTCTGTTCCCGCGGCTCTTCAGAAGTTCTCCGTCTATGACGGCAAATGGGTTGCTGCTCCGGTCAACGTGCACTCGGTCAACTGGCTTTGGATCAACAAGGCCGTCATGGAAAAGATCGGCGGCACGGAGCCCAAGACCTTCGACGACCTGATCGCACTGCTTGAAAAGGCCAAGGCTGCAGGCGTCATTCCGCTGGCGCTTGGTGGTCAGAACTGGCAGGAAGCGACGATGTTCGATTCGATCGTGCTCTCCACTGGCGGGCCGGAATTCTACAAGAAGGCCTTCAACGACCTCGACGAAGAGTCGTTGAAATCAGACACGATGAAGAAGTCCTTCGACAACCTTGCCAAGATCAAGGAATATGTCGACCCGAACTTCTCCGGCCGTGACTGGAACCTGGCGACCGCCATGGTAATCAAGGGCGATGCACTTGTTCAGGTCATGGGCGATTGGGCCAAGGGCGAATTCGTGGCGGCGAAGAAGACGCCGGATACCGATTTCCTTTGCTACCGCTTCCCGGGCACGGACGGCAGCGTGATCTACAACTCCGACATGTTCGGCATGTTCAATGTGCCGGACGACCGCAAGGCCGCGCAGGTCGCGCTTGCCACAGCCACGCTCTCCAAGAGCTTCCAGTCGGCCTTCAAC
>NZ_JABEPH010000213.1:0-10570 GCF_013004495.1 Rhizobium sp. SEMIA 4085 | reverse complement strand
ACATGATCGGGACACAGAGGCCACGATCGTACTCGACTAGCGCCTGTGCAATTGTCCGCCAGCGGCGCAGGGGGCCGAGGCCGATCTTATCGTGGCTGTTCATCAGAATGCGAGCATCTTCCACGCGTCTGGCCATGGTTATTTGCTTCGGGGCGAACGACATATTAGGCCCCCAGTCTTCCGGAGGGCGAGACACGGCAGAGCGGCAAATCTCCACCAAGCCTGCTGCTATTTGTAGGGATCTGCTGCATCGCGCAACCCATCTCCCAGAAAGTTGAAGGCCAAAATGACAAGAACCACTGGAATAATCGGGAAAAGCAGCCACGGATAAAAGGCAATGACGCTGACGCTCTTGGCCTCGGTGAGCAAGATACCCCAGCTGGTGATCGGCGGCCGAAGGCCGAGCCCTAGAAAAGAAAGCGCCGTTTCGCCGAGGATCATGCCCGGGATCGAGATCGTCGCCGAGGCAATCAGATGCGACATGAAGCCGGGAACCAGATGCCGCGCGATGATGCGGGGCGTGCTTGCCCCCATCAGTTGGGCAGCCTGCACGTAATCCTCTTCGCGCAGCGCCAGAAGCTTGGAACGCACAGCACGCGCAAGCCCGGTCCAATCGATGATGCCGAGGATTACGGTAATACCGAAATAGATGACGATCGGGCTCCACGTCACCGGCATGATGGCTGCAAGAGCCATCCATAGCGGCAGGCTCGGCAGCGACTGCAGCACCTCGATCACCCGCTGGACGATCAGGTCGAAGACGCCGCCCCAATAGCCGGCAAGGCCGCCGATGACGATGCCGAGCACGAAGCTGATCGCGATGCCGATCAGGCCGATCGTCAACGAAATCCGGGCGCCATAGAGGATACGGGAGAGCACGTCGCGGCCGAGGCGATCGGTGCCGAGCAGGTACATTTGGCCGCCTTGTGCCGGGCAGACAAGATGCAGATCGGACTGAACGAGGCCCCAAAACTTATAGGAATCGCCACGGCAGAAGAAGCGGATCGGCTGAACGTCGTTAGGATCGTCGGTGTAGATCCGGCGCAGCGTGTCAAGGTCAAGTTGCATCTTGCGGCCGTAGACGAAGGGACCGACCAATTCTCCCTTGTCGAAGAGGTGGACGCGCTGGGGCGGGGAATGGATGTAGTCGACATTGCGCGTGTGCAGGCCGTAAGGCGCCAGAAACTCAACGACCAGTATCATCAGATAGACGACAAGCAAAAAGATGCCGGAAGCAAGCGCCAGACGGTGCTGCTTGAACTTCCACCACATCAGCTGCTTTTGGGAAGCAAGGTGAATACGCGAACTGGCAGCCGCCATCGTTTCCGTGGCGACAGGATCGAAGGGTGCGGTCGAGACATAGTGCTGCAGGGGAGCGCCGGGCGGTGGCAAGGGCGACATTATTTGGTGCTCCTGCCTTGCAGACGGATGCGCGGATCGAGGAAGCCGAGGGCGATGTCGGAAATCAACACGCCGATGACGTTCAGGAAGGCAAGGAACATCAGGAAGGAACCGGCAAGATACATGTCCTGGCTCTGCAGTGCCTTGATCAGCATTGGGCCGGTCGTTTCGAGCGACAGCACGATGGCAACGATCTCGGCGCCGGAGATGATCGACGGCAGGATCGAACCGATGTCGGCGACAAAGAAGTTGAGCGCCATGCGCAGCGGATATTTGATGAGCGCACGGGTCGGATGAAGACCTTTGGCGCGCGCAGTCGTCACATACTGCTTCTGCATCTCATCCAGCAGATTGGCACGAAGGCGGCGGATCATGCCGGCCGTACCCGCCGTGCCGACGATGATGACAGGGATCCAGAGGTGGGACAGGATCGAGCGCGCCTTCTCCCAGCTCATAGGCTCGGAGAGATATTTCTGGTCCATCAGATGACCGATCGAGATGCCGAACCAGATATTGGCGAAATACATCAGGATGAGTGCCAGCATGAAGTTCGGAATGGCAATGCCGAGCAGCCCGAGAAACGTCAGCCCGTAGTCGCTCCAGCTATATTGATGGGTAGCGGAATAGATGCCGATCGGAAAAGCAATCAGCCACGTCACCAGGATGGTCGTGAAGGAAACGAGGATCGTCAGCCACAGGCGGTCGCCGACCACTGCGGAGACCGGCAGTTGGTATTCGAACGAATAGCCGAAGTCGCCGTGCAGCATGCCGCCGACCCAATAGAAGTAGCGGATGATCGCCGGTTTGTCGAAACCGTATTGCTGCCGCAGCTCTTCGATTTCCTGCAGGTTCGCGCTCTCGCCCTGCGCGCGCAGCTCGGCGATCTGGCTTTCGAAGAAATCGCCCGGCGGCAACTCGATGATTGTAAAGACGAGCGCCGAAATCACGAGCAGCGTCGGGACCATGGCGGCAATCCGCCAGAGAATATATCTCAGCACGTCACGCCTCCTTCAGCCAGAAAGCATCCGGCATGTAAATGCCGAGATAAGACGTTGGATCGAAGCCGTAGAGCGCCCGCTCCGGCACGTTCTGCATCTTGGCAGAACGCAGGATCGGCTGCAGCGCGCCGTTGATGAGCCCGATCGAAAACACCTGCTGCGTATAGATCGACAGCATCTTGTGCCAGATCGCTTCGCGCTTGCGGAAATCGGCAGTGGCACCCCACTGTTTCAGGAGGTCGACGAGCTCGACCGCTTCAGGCAGGTCGGGGGCGCTGCCTTCCTGGCCGGCGGACAGATAGTACATGCCCCAGATCGGCCATTGCAGCTGATCGTCGACGGTCGGCGCCAGCTGGCTTGGCGCCATGTCGGCGGTCGGAACGCCGTTTTCAATGCCGAACCATGTCGACATCATGATCGTGCCGCTCATGGCGCGGCTCTGGAAGACGTCACGCTGCGACGTTCGCGTGTAGAGCGCAAGCCCGATATTCTTCCAATGATCGTGGACGAGTTCGAGCACGTCGGTATCGAGTGTGCTTTCTCCGGCAGTTTCGACGGTGATCTCCGCTCGCCGTCCGTCCGGCAACAGACGGAAACCTTCGCCGTCACGCGCTTTCAGACCCAGTTCGTCAAGCAGGCGGTTGGCTTCATCCGGATCGAATTGAATGAAGGCGTCGGCGTATTCTTGCTTATAAAGCGGGCTGTCCTGCAGAACGGTGTCGGCGCTCGGCTTGCCGAGCCCGTAAAAGGCGACCATGTTGATTTCATGCCGGTCGATCGAAAGTGACAGCGCCCGGCGGAAGCGAACGTCGCGGAAGAGCTTGCGCCAGGTTTCGTCGGCGCAATTGAGGTTCGGGAGCAGCGCGATCCGCGATCCACGCGCCTGTTTCCAGAGATTGACCTTGACCGGGAAGCGCTTCTCGGCCTCTTTGAGGAAGGTATAGTCGTTGAAGTCGATGCCGGTCGCCTGCAGGTCGGATTCCCCCGCACCCGCCTTGGCCGCGATGATCGACGACGAGCTGACGTTCAGGATGAAGCGGTCGATATAGGGCAATTGCATGCCGTTTTCATCGACGCGATGGAAGAACGGATTGCGCACGAAAACGAATTGGTCGGCTGGCGGTGCTGTCGTGTTGCGCCACGGATCGAGTGTCGGCAGCTCCGGATTTTCCGGACGCGAGGCGCGCGACATCTTGATGTGCAGATCAACCCACTTCTTCACCCGGTTTTCCCGCATGAGTGCGGAAAGCCGGAAGTCATCCTGGTATTTTTTGTGGAACTGCTTGAGATAATGGGCGGGACCGAAGATGACGAGCGGTAACGGGCCGGCGAGCGCCGGCAGGAAATTCGGGTTGGGCTTGTCCCAACTGTAGCGGACGGTGAATTCGTCGAGCACCTCGAACTGCGGAAGCACGCCGTGCGGGCGCAGCTCCAGCGCACCGCCCCCGGGTGTCAGTGATTTGTTGGAAATGACGTCTTCCCACCAGTAACGGAAATCGTCGGCCGTGAAGGCATGCCCATCTGACCACTTGTGGCCCTGGCGCAGGTGGAAGGTGAAGATGCTATCGTTTTCCGATGTATAGCCGCCGAGAATGTCGGCCTGGAAGCGCAGGTGCTTGTCATACCCGACAAGGCGCGAATAGCCGTAAACGGTCATGTAGCGGATGTCGCGCGCCGCGCCGATGATGGTGCGTACAGAACCGCCGTAGACGCCTGGGGTCAGACCGGCCTCTTTCATGTTGATGATGCGCGGATGCTTCGGCAATCGCTCGGGCATTGGCGGAATGCGATCTGCTGTCAAAAGGTCGCGCAGGAATTCCGGCTCGATATCGCGGTCGCCCATATCACGTGCAGCAGCCGGTCCGACGGCTGCGCCAAGCAGGCCGCCGAGAAAGGTTCGGCGGGTTACCATGCACGCAGTTCCTTTGCATCTGCACCCTTGCGGGCGCGCACTAGATGACCATTGCCGAGATCGGCATAGGCAAGTTCGGACGCATCGTCATGTTCGGCGGTAAAGGTGATGCCCCAGTTTTGTTTGTCGGCGGCGCCATTTTTGCGCAACGCTTCGAAATCGAGTGGCCGGTCGAGATCGGGGAAGGGGACGGCGGCAAGCAGTGATTTCGTGTAGGGATGCACCGGATCCCGCAAGATGATCTCGCGAGGGGCGATTTCAACGATGCGGCCCTTGCACATCACGGCGATGCGATCGGCCATGTAGTCGACGACGGCGAGATTGTGCGAAATGAAGAGGTAGGTCAGGCCGAGCTCTTTTTGCAGATCCTTGAGTAGATTGAGAATTTGCGCCTGCACGGAAACGTCGAGGGCGGAGACCGGCTCGTCCAGGATGATGAGTTTGGGACCAAGAGCTAGGGCTCGAGCAATGCCGATGCGCTGGCGCTGCCCGCCCGAGAAGCTGTGCGGATAGCGGCTCAGGTAACGCCGGTCGAGGCCGATGGCGCCCATCAGCGCTTCGACCTTCTGCTTGCGTTCGGCGCTGTCCCCGCGATCGTGGATTTCCAGCGGCTCGCTCAGGATGTTGCGCACAGTCATGCGCGGCGACAGCGACGAGACCGGATCCTGAAACACCATCTGGATCTTGGTGCGTAGTGCCTGCAAATCGTCGCCCTTGACGGAAAGCACGTCGATCACGTCCTTGCCGTCATTGAAGATCACCGAGCCGCCATCGGGCGTGATTGCGCGCATCAGGATCTTGCTGACGGTGGTCTTGCCGCAGCCCGACTCGCCCACGAGCCCCAGACATTCGCCGCGCCGGATATCGAAACTGACGTCGTCGACCGCCCGCACGACTGCCGCTTCACCTCTACCGAAAAGACCGCGCTTGCGCGTCGCAAACGTCTTCGAGAGATTGTTGACCGAAAGCAAAAGCTTCGGCCCGTCCGCACCCACCATTTGCTTTTTGCCGAGGAACGATTCCAGATTGACTGGAACATCGCGCAGCGCCTTTAGCCGCTCGCCTGGCTTCATGTCAAAATGCGGCACGGCAGCCATCAGACCTTTGAGATATGGATGCTGCGGATCACGAAATATTGCATTGACGGGTCCAGCTTCCAGGATTTCGCCGTGATAGATCACGACGACCTCGTCTGCCATATTGGCGACGACGCCGAGATCGTGAGTTATAAGCAGCATCGCCATGCCGAGCTTATGCTGGAGGTCGCGCAGCAGCTCGAGAATTTGCGCCTGGATCGTCACGTCGAGCGCCGTGGTCGGTTCGTCGGCGATCAGCAGAGCAGGCTTGCAGATCAGCGCCATTGCGATCATCGCGCGCTGGCGCATGCCGCCTGAAAGCTCGAACGGATACATGTCGTAGGTGCGCTGCGGATTGGCAAATCCGACCAGCCCGAGCATCTCCTCGGTTCTTTGGCGTGCCTCGATCTTGTCGGCATCGGTGTGGATCAGCAGCGCCTCGCTGATCTGGTTGCCGATGGTGTGGAGCGGCGAGAGCGACGTCATCGGCTCCTGGAAGATCGTCGCCATGCGCTTGCCGCGCAAATCCCGCATTTCCTCGCTGTCGCGGCCGAACTGCAGGATATCGGTGGTCTCGCCATTAAGCGGATCGGTGAAGAGAATGCCGCCGGTGGCCTTTGCGGCGTTCGGCAGGATGCCCATGATCGACTGGCTGATGACCGATTTGCCGGAGCCGGATTCACCGACAAGTGCGGTCACCTTGCCCGGAAGAATGCGCAGTTCAGCATTCTTTACAACGCGCAGCTTGTCTCCGAACACTGAGAATGAGACGTCGAGATTCTCGATGCGCAATAAGTCGGACGCGGACGCCATACCAACGATATTCCCAGTCTCTTTTGTGTTCCCGTTAAGGCACACTACCGTACCGCAATCGGGGTGTCCAGTTGATGACGGGGCATGGGGGAGCCGACACATTTCGCCTGATTACAAAAGCAAAACAAGCATTTCAGCCGCAGCTTACTGAACGAAACCCTCAGCCGTCGCCCGCTTGGCCTGCTTCTTGGCATCCCGGTGGAGGAGGATGACCTGTTCGGCTTCGGAAAGGCCATTCGGCGCGACTTCGCGGAAATCCCCGTCGATGGCGCGCGCCGGTGCGGGCGCGCGCGGCTGAAGGATCGTCACCTTTTGGCGGATGCCGCGCAGCTTCTCTTCACCAAGCGTCGTCCATTCACCGCCGCAGTAACCGGCAAACGCCTGGCTGGCGACGACCTCGCGATTGTACTTCTTCGTCAGCGCCTGAAGACGCTGGACTTCGTTGACGGCCGAACCGAAGGCCGAAAACGTCAGGCGGTCCTTGAGGCCGACATTACCGAGCATCACATTGCCGATATGCAGTCCGATGCCGTAATTGATCGCGCCAAGACCTTTTTCGGCGCGTTCGGTGTTGAGCTCGGCAACGCGGGCCTGCGCCTGATGGACGGCAGAAAGGGCCGCCTGCGAGGCGATCTTCGACGGATCCTTATGACGGCCGCAGGGGTAGACGGCGAGAAAGCCGTCACCGAGGAAACTTAAGATTTCGCCGCCGTTGCGGTTGAAAGGTGCTGCAATCGCGTCGAAGAACTCGTTCAGCGTGTCGATGTAGGCCTGACGGCCTTCCTTTTCGGCATACATCGTCGACTGGCGCATGTCGCCCATGACAAGGGCGGCCCGAATCGTTTCGCCGTCGCCGCGGCGGATCTGGCCGTTCAGCACGCGCTTGCCCGCGTCGCCGCCGAGATAGGTCGTCAACATGTTGTTAGCGAGCTTGCCAAGCACGGCCATCTTGGCGGCGACGGCCAGGTGGTTCTGCATACGCAGCAGCGCATCGATCATGTCGTCGGAAAAACCAAAATGATTGTCCGTCGACCACGAGCCCATCATGCCCTGGACGGAACCGTCGCCGAAGGGCTGCACGAAGGCGAGATAGTCGGTGATCTTCTCGGCGCGCAGGTCCTCGAAAATCGGGAATTCCGCAGCGCCATCAAGCGAGATGCGGCGGCGGATATGCTGCAGATTGTTGTCGAGAAGATAGTAATACGGGCTTTGGAGAAAGCGGTCGGGCTTTGCGCCCACCGAATGGCGGTAGCCTTCGATCGTGACGCCGCTCGCACGCCGCCAGGTGAAGCCCAAAGCGTCATAGAGCGGATGGAGCATCGAAAAGGTCAGGTGCACGCGCGCGATCGGGAGACCGGCGGCGGCAATCCGCTCGCAGAACCCGCGAACGATGTTTTCGAGATCATCACCGGCAAGCGAGGAATTTGTCAGCCATTCGGCGACGCGGTCCAGAAGGATGGAGGACACGCTGGATTCGATCGTGCTCATTCTTGGTATTATCCTCATAAAGCACGTCCGTTCCTGAAAACGATAGAAAAACCGGCCCGCGGCACTGTCGTGCGCAGGGCGGAAATTCAAGATGGACGAGCGGTATTATCGTGTCAACGATCTGCCGAGGAACCGGCAGACGTACCTGTCAAACCCACAAAAACCGGGAGGACGGGCAGCCCTTTCCGTAATCACTTATTCGATTTAAATAGGCGCGCCGGGAATGCGAAACAATGGCATCGACGCATTTTTCTCCGCTTGGACAATCATCTCGAGCAGCTTGCGAGTCTTTTCGGTCACACCGCAAAGACCTGCTTTGGCAGATCCGGCAAATGCGGGCAAGGCGATCACGCCGGCTTCACATCACCGTTGGAAGACGGCGGGTTTCAATCTCGGCGATCTTGCATTATCTGACCGCCTAACTTCCTCTTATTGAAGAGACCTGTCTTGGCCAGCCCATCCTCCTTCGCCGACCTCTCCGCAAAGATCAAAGATCGCTCGGCCCGTGCGGGCATAATCGGGCTCGGCTATGTCGGCCTGCCGCTGGCGATTGCAGTTGCGCGAAGCGGTTTTGAAGTGACCGGCTTCGACATTGATCCGAAGAAGATCGTAGCGCTCGATGCATGCAAATCCTATATCGACGCGGTGGCAGACGCGGCATTGACCGCCGAGAGGGAGGCGGGCCGCTTCTCCGCGACGACGGACTTTGCTGGCCTTGCAGCCTGCGACGTCATCGTCATCTGCGTGCCGACGCCTCTTACGAAGCATCGCGATCCGGATCTTTCTTATGTCGAAGCGACGTCATGCTCTATCGCAGCGCATCTTCGTGCCGGTCAGCTCGTCGTTCTGGAATCGACGACCTATCCCGGCACCACGGACGACGTCGTGAAGGTCATCCTGGAAAAGACGGGCCTGAAATCGGGCGTGGATTTTTTTGTCGGCTTTTCTCCAGAGCGCGAGGATCCCGGCAACCAGCACTATCACACCGCGACCATTCCGAAGGTGGTCGCTGGCGACGGCGCGGAAGCCCTGGGCCTGATGAAAGCCTTTTATGGCGCGGCGGTGAAAACCGTGGTTCCGGTTTCTACCAATGCGACGGCCGAAGCGGTGAAGCTTACGGAGAACATCTTTCGCTCGGTCAATATTGCACTCGTCAATGAGTTGAAGACCGTTTATGCGGCGATGGGCATCGATGTCTGGGAGGTGATCGACGCGGCCAAGACCAAGCCGTTCGGCTATATGCCGTTCTATCCTGGCCCCGGACTCGGCGGCCACTGCATTCCGATCGATCCGTTCTATCTGACATGGAAATCCCGCGAATACGAACTGCCGACCCGCTTCATCGAACTTGCAGGGGAGATTAATTCGGCGATGCCGCGCTATGTCGTCGGCAAGCTTGCAGAAGCACTGGATATCCGTTGCGGGAAGGCACTGAGCCGCAGCAAGGTTCTGGTCCTCGGTCTTGCCTACAAGAAGAATGTCGCAGATATCCGCGAGAGCCCGTCGCTACGCTTGATCGAGATCATTGAGGAGCGCGGCGGCAAGGCGGATTATCACGATCCGTTTGTGGCCGAAATTCCGCCGACCCGCGAACATCAGGCCTTGAAGGGACGCAAATCCGTGGCGCTGGCGCCGGAGATCTTGTCAGATTACGACGCTGTGCTGGTCGCAACCGATCACGACCAGGTCGATTACGCCACGCTTGTCAAAAACACGCCGCTGATTGTCGACACGCGAAACGTCTTCAAGCGTCTCGGCCTTTCGGCAGGTCACGTCATCAAGGCGTGACGCCTGCCGCCGAAACAGCCTTGCGGGTGATCTTGGCGGCGGCAACGGCATAGCCGCCGTTTGCGCCATCTATGAAATGCATGTGGTCGCGTGAGAGCGGCGTCGGCACGAAACACGTCATTAGCGCTGATTTCTGCCGATGCAGGCCATAGCGGGCAATGCCGCCGGCTTGCGCTTGATCGAGCAGCTTTTCGATCCGCTTCAAACGTGCGGCATCTACATCGATCGTCATCTTCAGCCCGTCGTCGAATTTGCGGAAATCGGAGTTTCCGGCAACGTCCTCCTTGTAGCGCTGGGCGTCGAATTTGCCGAGCGGCATCCCGATTTTATAGAGCGCGGAAAGGAGGGCGAGCTGCAGTACGATGAAGAGCTTTGTCAGGAAGCGCTTTCCCTTCGGTGCAGTCACCTTTACTTCGCGATCGATGCCTTTCATCGAAAAGGAAAGCCTGGGACCTTCCGGCGGTATCGGATGGCCGCCTCGGCCATGCTCGGCGGCAATCGCGACGATTGCCGTGACCAGTTGCTGAAACTCCGCGCCTGCGCCCATTGCGCCGGCAACGGCAATGATGGAGACGATTTCTCCATGTCGCGATTCAATCGGGTTCCAGCGGCAGGAGAGGCCGGCGAGGTCCGGCCGGGTGCCTGGTGCTGCGCGCGCAACGGCGTAGTTGCCGTCTTTCATCTGCCGTTCGGCCCAGCTGTTGCCGCCTCCTGAAAACATCGCGTAGCTGACGTAGGGGCTGGCGGAATAACGTGCGATCATGACATCGAGACCTTCGCGGCGGATATCGGCGAGCGGCACGACGGCGGCGCGCAAGATGAAGCCGAGCTCTTCTTCGGCCCAGATCTGTACGGCTGCGAGAGCATCGCGCGCAATCATTTCGAGTGATCCCGGCAGAGCGATGAGTGCCCCGTCGCCACCGAAGACGAAGGGATAATCGCCCTTGCTGACGGCATTCAAGACGGCGGAGATAACAGAGGCGCCCGCCATGTTGACGTCCTTGTAGCGTCCGGCCTCGATCGCCTGCGTCCACCCCTCGAGATCCGCAAGCCCCACACTCCAGCCGTCCGGCACTTGCCGTTAGTTTCCAGCC
>NZ_JABEPH010000212.1:0-10628 GCF_013004495.1 Rhizobium sp. SEMIA 4085 | reverse complement strand
GAGGAGAGCGAGCTCGAGGTGTGGAAGCAGGACGCCACGGGGCGTTATCGCCTGCTGAATCCTTCCCATATGTCGGTGGTCGGGCAAGCTCGGACCGAAGAAGACCGACGGCGACCGCCAAGCTCCCGAAGGCTTCTATTCGGTCAGCAAGAGCATGCTGAACCCTAGGTTACAGTACTACCTTTCCTTCAACCTGGGCTATCCCAACAGGCTCGAATCCGCCCTTGGATATGGCGGCACGGCGCTCATGGTACATGGTGCGTGCTCCTCCCCCGGCTGCTATGCGATGACTGACCAGGGCGTCGGCGAGATCTATGCCATCGTCAGTGCCTCGCTGGGCGGCGGCCAAACGTCAGTCCAGGTTCAGGCGCTCCCCTTCCGTATGACCGCGAAAAACATGGCCGAACACAGGAGCGACCCCAATTTCGCATTCTGGAAGACATTGAAGTCGGGATATGACGCCTTCGAGGCGACGAGGACAGAACCCAGGATTTCCGCATGTGGGGAAAATACGTCGCTAACGCCGAGTTTCAGGGAGGCGATCCAGACGATCCGCTGGCCGCGTGCCCTGCGCGCATCGACACCCCCGATCCTGCAGTCGCCGCCAGGATAAAGACGGAAGATGCCAAGCTTGCCGCGCTGCTAGAAAAGGACGGCCCTTCTCATTTGACAGCCTATGTCGACGGCGGCATGCACCCAAGCTTTCGAGCGCTTCTCAAGCAGAGCGGCCCTAAAAAGCTGGCAGAGAAGATCTCCAACATCGACTATCCCGTAAGCCGGCCGGATGCAGCACTGGCTGACCTTACGAAAAGGACTGATTTCAGCCGTAGTCTCGCTTGTCATACCCCCGAAAGTATTGCGCAACGGCGAACGGCCTATTTCGTCGCCACCTCCGAGGCTCGTCTCGTTTTGGACGAGATGGGTCCGCGGCCTTTAGGAAAGCGGTAACGCTAGCAGGCATTCTCTAACTCTTGTGGCAATCGGTCATTGAAGGCGCTGTTGACGCCGCAATCACGGCTGGTTATAGCGGCCATAATCTTGAGTCACAGACTCAAGATATAAATGCGATGAAGCATGAGGCCGGACCGCATGGAATATTGCCTTCTCTCCCCAGCACGATTGATCCCGACCGAAGAGGTGAATTTCGACAGAGTCGATGCATTACAAGCCCAAATCCTGAAAGTAGGTGCATGGACCGCACCAATAACGGCAGAAAAAGATGCCCTGTTCGTCATGGACGGCCATCACCGACTGACGGTTGCACATCGCCTCCAGCTCGCCAAGATACCGGTGGTCCTTCTCGACTACAATTCAGTGCGGTTGGAGAGTTGGCGCCCGGGTGAGGAGATCACCCCTGCGGAAATCTTCGAAATGGCGCGCAGCGGCCGCAAGTTTCCCTACAAAACAACACGGCACATCTTTGCCAAGAGCGTTCCGACATGTGATGTCCCCCTTGAGCTTTTGTGCAAGCCCGCTTCGTCAGAAATGGCGCCTCGATGCGCTTCCAGGGCGCTGTCATGAGCTTGCATTGCCACAAGGTCGGCTCTGACCTGCCGCCGATTTTACGATCGGCGACTGCGGACCTTCTCACCCGGCACGATCCACTTCTTCTGGACTGGGTTGCCCGTTTCGGCTCACCGCTCAATTTGGTCTGGCCGGACGCGTTACAGGACAACATGGCGGCGTTAAAAACCGCGCTGACGGAGGGCGGCGTCGAGCATGCGATCTATTATGGAGTGAAAGTCAACAAGTCGCCCGGCCTCATGCAGGCGGCGCTCAGCTCAGGCGCTGGGCTCGACGTCTCCAGTCTTTATGAACTTCGCGACGCAAGGCGTCTTGGGGCCAATGGTGCCAGGCTCGTGGCGACCGGGCCGGCGAAGACGGGCGCATTCCATCAAGAGCTCATTGATTGCAATGCGCTGATATCGGTGGACTCGCCCGAGGAGCTGGAAGAACTCGTCGTTCGCTTGCCGGCACATGCCAGTCCGCACCCGGTTCTCCTGCGGCTTCGGCCGCGGGATCAGAGCAAGAGCCGTTTCGGCATGCCGGCGGAGACCATCATTCCTTGCCTTGCCCGTATTGCACGGGAAAGCAGATTGCGCTTCGACGGGCTGCATTTCCATCTCAGCGGATATGGCTGGGAGACCCGCTTGGCAGCCCTGAACGAGGCCGCTGAACTCATTGCCGAAGCCCGAGCCATGAGACTTTCTCCGCGCATGATCGACATCGGTGGGGGTTTGCCGGTTCAATACGTCGATCAGTTGAAATATCAGGCGCATATCGCAGCTCAGACGCCGGAGGATTATCGTACCGGAAAAATACCGGGCTCGTTCTATCCCTACGGCAGCGCGCTCGCAGCGCCGGACTGGCTGCGCCGCCTCTTGCAGGCTGAGATGGGCGAAGGCCGCAGCGTCGCGACCTATTTTAGGCAGGAGCAGCTCGCTCTGGCAATGGAGCCGGGCCGCGCCTTGGCGGACCAGGCGGCCATTACGGTCGTTCGGGTAACCCGCGTGAAGTCCCTCGATGCGGGAACGTATGTCATCTTCGTTGAAGGCAGCAGCTTCAGCGCCTGCGAAACCTGGTTTGCCTCCGAGTTTCTGCTCGATCCGATTCTCGTGCCAGCCGCCAGACCGCTCTCCGTGTCTTCCCCAATCCGGGCCTATCTTGCCGGACATAGTTGTCTCGACGAGGACGTTCTCAGCAACAGGTGGCTGACCTTCCCCGTCACCCCGCAAGCCGGAGACCTCTTGGTCTTCGCCAATACTGGCGCTTACCAGATGGATCTTCTCGAAAACGAATTCCACCGCCACCCGATGCCCGTCCGCCTATGCGTCGTCGGGGACGCTAAAGGGCATCCCATCCTCATTCCCGACGCAATCGAAGAGGTTTAAATGCTGCACACGACCGTAACGCAATTGATCGGCCAGACTCCGGTAATGTCGATTGACGTGCCGAACCGCGAAGCCATCTTGGTACTGAAGATAGAGAAGAACAATCCCGGCGGCTCGATGAAGGACCGCATGGCACGCAGCATGGTTGTCGCCGCTCTCGACGATGGGCGCCTCGCGCCGGGAGGCACCATCGTCGAATCATCCTCCGGCAATACTGGCACCGGCCTTGCGCTCGCTGCACTGGAGTTCGGGCTGCGCTTTATCGCAGTGGTGGACCATCATGCGGCACCCGACAAGGTCCGCATGATGCGGGCGCTCGGCGCCGAGATCCGCTGCGTCGAAGGCGATTTTCGCGAGGACGAAGTCGCCGTCGTCGAGCGACAAAGGCTGGCCGCACAGCTAGGAGCCCAGCTTCCAGGCGCGTTGTTCATGAACCAATCCGACAATCCGGCAAATCCGGAAGGCTATGCCGGTCTCGTCGACGAGTTGCTGACCCAACTTCCGGACGGCATTGATGCCTTTGTCGGTTGCGTCGGGACAGGCGGCTCTATGACTGGGATCTCCCAGCGCCTCAAGCGCCACAACCCGGCCGTGCGCACGATCGCGGTCGAGCCGGCCGGATCGATTGTCTTCGGCAAGCCTGGGCATCCCTACTATCAATCCGGAACGGGAACGCCGGCAGGTGACGAGGTCGGTAAGGTGCTGGACTATGGCTGCATTGACGAGGGCGTCCAGGTCACAGACACCCAAGCCTTCGAGACTGCGCGCTACATCGCACGCAGCAAAGGACTGCTGGTGGGCGGTTCAACGGGCGGCGCCATCTACAAGGCGCTGGAGCTGATCGCCGCCGGCCAGCTGACAGGCACGGTCGTGACGACGGTGGCGGATGGCGGAGAGAAATATCTGGGTTCGATTTTCGACGACGAATGGATGGCGAAGCGCCGCCTTCTCGACCCGGCAATCGCCATCCAGCTGGATGGCTGGCTCTCCGGACGGGCGCGCGCAGCATGAAGGTGACCATTTGTGGCGCTGGCCGTACGGGCCACTTGAATGCGGTTCTGTTCAAGCAGGTTCCAGGCATTGAGGTTTCTGTCCTGACCACCTCCAGCACGGTCGCCGGGCGATGGGCAAGTGGCGACGATATCTGGCAAGCACAGACCCGGGACGATCGCATCGTGAGGGCCAGACCCGACCATGTCGGAACCGACCCTGCCAAGACGCTTGAGAATGCCGATATGGTCGTCATAACGCAGCCAGCCCAGGCGAGACCGGCACTCTTGCACCGAATCGCGCCGCATTTGCCTCGGGAAAAGAGCGTCTATGTCGGAGCAATTCCCGGCTTCTGTGGTTTCGATTGGCTCGCGGCAAAAGCGTTTTCAGAATGCGAGAATGTAGTGATCTGGGGCATGAAGGACGTGCCCCACATCGCCTTCGACCTGGTCGCGGGGCAGAAGGTGCGAATGGGTGGGGCCAAAGCAGAACTCTTTGTCGCTCTTCATCGTCGCGAAAGCGCTGCCAGCGGCTCAAGACTCACGGCAATGTTGAATCGCCTCTACGAAGCGCCCGTCACCCTCTTGCAAGACTACCTTGAGATCACTTTGACGCCAGGCAACGCATTGATGCATCCCGCAATCCTTTACACCCTCATCGGCCCTGGTGCACCCTTCGAGAACAGGCCATTCAACGAACCCCTGTGCTGGTGGAGCGATTGCCCCCAAGCAGGCGCCGAGCTCCTGGAAGCTTGCGACGCGGAGAATCAGGCGATCCGGCGGGCGAGTGAGGCGCGTCTCGGCATTGATTTGAGTTCCGTAAAGCCGCTTCAGCAGGAACTCTTGGAGGCCTATGGGAACCAGATCGCGGACGATCGGACTCTCTACACGCTTCTGCGCACAAATCGCGCCTACGCGGGCATCCGTGCTCCCCTCGTTGCCAACCCATATGGTCCGGGACTGATCGTCGATCGCGAAAGCCGCGCCTTCCATGAGGATATCGCATTCGGACAGGCCTTGCTCGTCACAATGGCGGAACGGCTCAATGTGGCGGTTCCCGCCATTGCCAAAACCTATCAATGGGCGCGCGAATACCATGGTGGATTGGCCGACGGAGCGCTCGACTATGTACCATCCGACTGGCCGGAGGCAGCTTAATGGACGAGAACATTTCTTCCGCAACAGATCAAATTGCGACAGGTGAGACAGAGCTTCTGGAGAAGGCGGCGTGCAATGCGATCAGCCGCCTGGTCCGCTGCCTGTTTGCGGAACGTCTGTTGGATCCGAATGCATTGTTGTGGGCTCATGACGGCAGGCAGGCTTGGTTTCCCCTTTGGGTTTCGCGGCGTGTGCTGCACTTTACCGACCTGTACCTTGCACCGGCCGGAACATTGCAAAATCGCGGGCAAGTCGAAGTACTGGACGGAACAGGCATCCGATACAGGATCGATGGTCCCGCCGCCCTGATGAGGGAGGTTGCGCCGTCTCTCGCCCTTACTCCTGCGCCCGACGGACTAGAGCACCTGCTCCGCGATGTGGACGATAGCATGCGCAACGACGTTCTCGCACGGCGCCATCGGGAACGCTGGAGCGCCGAGCTGCGCCAGAAAATCGCTAAGGCCGGAGCATCAGGTTTCCTTGCCTATCTCGAAGGAAACATGCCGCCGCACTTGGCGGCCATGACCCTCGACCAATGGGGTGCGCTTGAGGGCCACCCCTTCTATCCGACCTGGAAGGCAAAGCCCGGCCTGCCGCCCGAAGAGGTTATTGCATTATCACCGGAGTTCGGCGCCCGTGTGCGGCTTCGCATCGCTGCGTTGCGCACCGACTGGACCTATGTGGAGAAGATGCCGCATGTGGAAAGCTATTCGGGATGGTTTTCGAAGAACTTTCCCGACCTCTGGCAAGACTGGACCGACGGCCTGAGAGAACGCGGGAAACTACCCGAAGACTGGATTCCTTTCCCTGTCCACGCATGGCACCTGAAGAATTTTGTTGATCGCGAGTTCGCGCCCGAGATCGCGGCGGGTGTTTTCGACCCGCAAGGCCCGGAGATCGTCACGCTGCCATCCATGTCGTTTCGCACGATGCTGCCGGAGACAGAGGCGCCGAGACCTTTCATCAAGCTGCCGGTAGCCATCTGGATGACGAGCGAGCAGCGCACGCTGCAGGCCAAATCCATCCATATGGGCCCCCGCCTCAGCGCGCTGATTTCCGACATTCTCGCGAAGGAGGATGATCTCAAAAATGAGCTGGAGATTTTCACCGAAGAGCTGGGCGCCATTCTGCATCATCCGGACACGGGCGACGAGCATCCTGGCCGTTTCCTCTCGGTGGTGTATCGCCACACCGGTGCCCTGGCCCGCGGCGACGGCATGCTGCCCGTAACCGTCGCGGCGCTGCTAACGGCAAGCCCGCTGGACGGCCACCCTCTCATCTGCGAGCTCATCGCCAGAAATGGCAGCGAGAGCGAGGCGGCGGTTGCCGCATTCTTCCGCTGCTATGCGCGCACCGTCGTCCGCCCGGCGCTCGCCATGTATCTTCTCTACGGAATTGCTTTCGAGGCGCATCAGCAAAACAGCACGATTCTCTTCGACGATCACGGCCAGCCGCGGAAACTGCTGATCCGCGACTTCGGCGACGGGCGCAGTTTCGCGCCGCTCTTCAAGGAGCGCGGTTACGCGCTGAAGCCGTTCAGCCGCAAGGGGATTCTGCCGACGACATTTGACGACGACATCAGTCCCGTCCGCTCCTTCGTCCTCGATGCCTGCTTTGTCTGCCACCTTCATGAGATCGCCCTTTGCCTTACCGAGCACTACAAGCTTTCCGGCGACCTTCTATGGCGCATCCTGCGGGAGGAGACAGAAGAGGCGTTTCAGACGCTGCGGCCCCGGATGCTGTCTGATGCGTTCTGGCTCGCGGAGCGCGACGCTTTTCTTGAACAGTCTTGGCCGACCCGTTCGGTCCTGCGGATGCATCTGGAACGCTATCGCGATTATCGGCTCGAACACCAATTGCCCAACCCGCTGGCGGGGGCGCGATGACCAGTGCAGTCGCCGTCCTGCGCGGCTTCGGACCTGTCTTCGCGCTGCTGTTCGGCCTGCAATTCATTTCCATGGGCGCCATGGAAATGAGCGGCCCCTTCTGGCCGATCCAGATCAAGGCATTGAGCACTTCCGGAAGCATCTTCAGTCTCGCCGGAATCGGCGTCTATGTATGTCCGATGCTCGGCGTATCGCTGACGAGCGCCTTTTGGGGGCGCATGGGCGACCGCTACGGCAATCGGCTGATGATGGTCCGCGCCTTGGCGGGCCTGGCGGTCACGCAACTACTTGTCGCCTTCGCGAACGATGTGTGGACCATTCTGGCTCTGCGCTTCCTGCAGGGGGCGTGCGCCGGCTATATCGCCCCGGCCCAGGCCTATAGCGTGCAGATCACAGGCGGGCGCGATCGCGCGCGTCTCTTTGCCTGGCTCCAGGTGGCAACCAATGTCGGCTCTCTTGGTGGCGCCTTCCTGGGTGGCCTTATCCTTGATGCCTTGCCGTTCGCAGCCGTCAATCTCACCGCGGGCGTGATCTGTGCGCTCTGCGCCATTGTTGCCTGGGGTAGCTTGCCGGTACCGCCAGGAGGGGCGGGCTTCAAGGGCCCGGCAAAGCGGAGCACGGCGGGTCTTGCGCCATCGGCCGGCTTATCCGTGCCCGGACTCCTGGCACTGATGGGGATACTGCTGACAAGCAGGATGGTCCTGCAGGTGCCGTTTTCGCTCTTCATGTCGGAGGTCTACAGCGCTCATCATTGGGTCACCGGCTTAAGCTACGGGCTCATGGCGCTCGGTTTCGTGGTCACCGCGCCCTTGTGGGCACGGCTCTTCGAGGATCGCCCGCCGTCCTTTGTACTCGGATGGAGCGTGTTGATCACAGCCGGCTGCCTCGCGGTCACCAGTCTTGCCGGCTCGACCCGTGCCATCGGCCTATTCGCTACGCTCTATTTCGCTTGGGGCGCGCTGCTTGGAGGAACGACGCCGGTGCTGCTGTCCCTCGTTTCGGCAGCCACGCAAAGCGACCGGCAGGGATCGGTCCTGGGGCTCGCACAGAGCTGCCAGCAGATTGCTTCGGTCGTCGGGATCGTCGCCGGCGTTGTTGCCACGCAACGATACGGTCTCGAAATCGCATTCCCGCTCGTTGCGAGCCTTTATGGCCTATCTTTTTTAGTGGCGCTCTGCCTATGGCTCAAATCGCGCCCGCCATTCGACAAAGGAGAATTATCGTGAGGAAAGATCGTTCGCCCTTGCGTGCCGTGATCGCGGCTTTTGTGTTGATTGCACTAAGCCCGGCGATCATATTCGCCGGCGAACAGGCAACGCAAGCCCCGATCACTGTCACCGACATCGCCGGCCGTGAGGTGACAGTGAACGCGCCGGTCAAGCGGATTCTCCTTGGAGAGGGGCGGCAGCTTTATCTCATCGCCTCGCTCGACAAGGAAGACCCGTTGGCCCGCGTCGTCGGATGGCGCAATGATCTGGTCGAGGCCGATCCCGCCACCTACGCCCAGTATCTCGACGCCTTTCCCCAACTGGCGAAGCTTCCGGCCTTCGCAGGAAAGGAGAATGGGCTGATCGACATCGAATCGACGATCGTCCAGAAGCCCGATGTGGTGCTGCTTAATCTCGAAGCGATGAGGGCCAATCAGGACGTCAACTATATCGAGAGGCTGGCGGAGCTGAAGATTCCCGTCCTCTATATCGACTTCCGTCACGCCCCGCTGAAGAACACCGAACCGACCATTCGCCTCCTTGGCAAGATCATGGCGCGCGATACGCGCGCGGAAGAGATTATCGCTTTCCGGCATCAGGCCATGTCCCGCGTGAGCGATGTGCTCGCCCGTGCAAAGCCGCAACGCCCGAGCGTGTTCGTCGAACGGATCGGAGGGTATGCCGATGATTGCTGCCTGTGATTTGGGGCGGAAAACTTCGGCAAATATGTCGAGCGTGCTGGCGGCCACAATATCGGCAGCGACTTGCTTCCCTCCACCTTCGGGCAGCTCAACCCCGAGCAGGTAATCGCCGCCGATCCTGAGCAGGTGGTGGTTACCAGCGCCGACTGGGAAGCCTATGTCCCAGGTGGCAAGTGGATCCCGCTCGGCCCGGGCGCCGATCCCGAGGTGACCCGCAAGAAGCTCGAATGGTTCACCACCCGTAGCGCCTATACCGGCATCACCGCGCAGAAAACGCAAAATTTCCACGGTATCTGGCACCAGTTCTACAACAGCCCCTATGAGTTCTTTGCGGTCCAGCAACTGGCGAAATGGTTCCATCCGGACCTGTTCGCCGATCTTGACCCGGACGTGACATTTGCGGAATACCACCGCCGCTTCCTGCCTATCCCCTATCGGCCGGGCTATGCCGTCAGCCTTTCTGACAGGGCGAATTAGACAGGAACCAGCCGCGCAAACGGCTTTCCGCGGGCGAGGCTCTTGATATTAGGAGAGCCTCTCCTTGTCTCTTCATTGTCCACAACGCAAGCTGAAGCGAAGATTGCTTCCCCATAGCCGCAAGTGGCTGATCGGCAATAAGCTCTTACGTGTTTGGGTCCGGTCAGTCGAGCTCCAAACGGCCGAAGCGCCGGCATTTGGCCAGCGCTTCGGTGCGTATCACTAAGATGGTTCGTCCGTCGGCGGCGGCACTCACCGCGCCGTTAAAAATCCGTCGTCATCGAAACCTTCACCGTCAGCGGTGCTCCCTGCGAGATCGTGCCGAAGCTCGCAACGCCGGACCAATAATCGAGGTCGAAGACATTCTCGACTTCGGCGCGGAAGGTAACAGGCTTTTCGTTGATTTCGGTGTGATATCTGGCGCCGAGGTCAAGGCGCGTCCATGAGGGGATCGTCTGTGTATTCGCCGCGTTGACGAACTGCTCGTCCGTGTGGATGACATTGCCGGCAAGCGTCAGGCCGGGCATGAAGGGCGTATCCCATTCCGCTCCCACATTGACCTGCACCGACGGCACGCCAATAGGGGTATTGCCTTGGGTTGTTGCGCTGTTCGTTTTCGTCAACTCGCCATGAATGAAGGTCACACCGCCAAGCACCCGGACCTCAGGCGTTACTTCGCCGAAGATGCTGAGCTCCACGCCGCGGTTGCGCTGCTCGCCGCCTTCGATGAAGACGAGGTCACCGCCGCGCGTCTCAAGCTGACCGAAGGGCTTTTCGATCTGGAACGCGCTGACGGTTACCGCCACCCGTCCGAGGTCGACTTTCGTGCCGATTTCGTATTGTTTGGACCGATAGGGAGCGAGCGTCTCGCCGGCGTTGATGGCTGTCGTGGGAGCGGTGTCGCCGACGCTCAGGCCTTCGACATAGTTGGCGTAGAGGGCGACGTTCTCCCACGGCTTGACGACAATACCAGCAAGTGGGGTCACTGCGGCCTCATCGGAAGAGCTGGTGACGTCGCCTGTCACCGGACTAAAGTTTTCGGTATCGACATTTTGCCAGCGCCCACCCAGCGTCAACTGCACACGCTCGTCCAGCATTGACATCGTGTCGGAGAGAGCAAAACCGTAGAACGTGTTCTCGGACACTTTCGGCACGTGGCTCGGTTGCGGCACCTCCTGTTCGGGGCGGGGAAGCGGATCAAAGAGGTTGGTGAGTTGCGCGGTTCCCGAGTTCGAGCCCCGGTTGAGCGTCTGCTGGAGACCGCTGACCTGGAACGTGACGGCATGTTGCACGGCCTCCGTCTCGAACGCAGCCCTTA
>NZ_JABEPH010000018.1:0-31391 GCF_013004495.1 Rhizobium sp. SEMIA 4085 | reverse complement strand
ATCGCGGCATAGGGAGCATAGAAATGCGGGCCACGCCACCTACCACCAGCACCGAAGCTCGATAAACGAGGCACTACCCGACGGAACCATCAGCTATGAGACGGCAGACACGTTGAATCCGCGACTAAATCAACAATATCGGCCGATTGCGGACCTCAATCCAAACACGAGCGCGCCAGTAAAATATGTTGCCGCGGCCAGTAAGGTTCTCGACGTCGTGGCGGACCGCCATGGGGTATTTGCCCTTGCCTGCCACCTGCTATACCGCCACGCAGTTTTCGCGTGGGCATCACCTGTGGGCACCAGTTCTGGTGCATCAGGTCGCCAATGATGCCAAAACGATATCCAGCACGACTAGAAAATCAAGGAATTAAGGGGATTTAGAGAGAATTGGCTGGGGAGCCTGGATTCTCACATGATTTCAATGACTTAGCGAAATCGCCTTTGAATTCCCTATATTTTCCCGCCGCGAGCGACCGTGGATGCCACCTTTGTGCCCGGCTTTGGGCCTCAGTCAACCGGTGTGCAAAACGGTAATAATTTCCGCTCTTGGGGCGTAAAGCGGACCTCGCACGTCAGGGTGTTAAGGTCCGAATCGCGTGGATAGCAGAAGTTCAAAGCGAAGCCGCTGAAAAGCCGCTTTGCGCGCCATAGCGGCCATATTTCACTGGTTGTACGCTGTCAGGAACCTGGAGTACTCGTCAAAGAACTGTTCGAAGGCAGCCGTGTCCTCCATGAGCACATGATTGTTTCCAGGAAGCTCAACGAAGGTCGCGTTAGGAATAAGCGTAGCCATGAGACGCCCTTCCTCTATCGGCGCGACGCGATCGCCGATGCAATGCAGGACCAACGTCGGAACATTGACCTGCTTCGCCAACTCCGTCACATCGACCGTGCTGTTCATTTTCCAGATCCGCATCGCCGCTTCCGGACTCGTAGCAATGCGCTGAAGTTCGTCGAAATTCGCAGCCATCTCGGGCTGAGCGTCGGGCATGAAGGTTGTTGTAAAAAAATGCCTGAAGACTGGATTGGTCGAGCCCCAGCCGTCGCGGATCATCATCGTCCCGAGTTTATAAAGGTGCTTTTGGTCCGGTTGCGTCCGCTTGAGCCGACCCCGAAGAAATCCGCCCAAGAGGACGAGGCAGGTCACCTGCTCGGGATTCTCCACGGCGTAGCGGACACTGAATGAGCATCCTTGCGAAATGCCGAGAAGCGCGAACCGGCTCAGTCCAGCAGCGGCTGCGACGGTCGACATGTCGCCAGTCATTGCCCCCTCGGATACAGCTTCGACGCCCCAATCCGATAGGCCATTTCCCCGCTGGTCGAATCGTACCAGCCGGCACAGCCTCGCCAACCTGACCAGCCATGGGTGCCAGATTGGACTGCGCCATTCATACTCCAGATGGTTCAGCCAATTCGGTGCCTTCAGCACCGGCATCCCTTGGCCAATACTGGCCCACGCGATCTGCACTCCGTCTGGGGCAGTGGCGAACTGTACCTGTTGTTGCTGCGCAGCTTTGGGAAGCTCCGAGCTAGGCAGCGAAGCGTCGGGTGTCCACTGCCAAACCCGGATGGGGCGGGAGATATTCTTCACCCGCTGGTTGCCCATGTCGCGAAAAGGCACTTTGATCTTATCCGCGACCGCTTGATGTACAATGTCGGAGATGCAGATGCCGCCTGGCTTCGCCAGCCCCTCAAGGCGGGAAGCCACGTTGACGCCATCGCCGAAGATATCTCCATCCTCGAAGAGGACATCCCCGAGATTGATCCCGAGGCGGTAGAGAATGCGGCGTTCTTCCGGTGACGCTCCCTCACGGTCCGCCATAGCCACTTGGATGTTGATGGCGCAGCGGACGGCATCCTGTGCTGAAGCGAATTCGACCAACATCCCGTCGCCCGTGGTCTTGACGATGCGGCCTCCACGAGTTGCGATCTGCGGATCGAACAACTCCGTGCGGTGCACCTTCTGACGCGTAAGGATATCTTCCTCATTTTGCTCCATGAGGCGGCTATAGCCTGCCATGTCGGCGGCCAGAATCGCGGTCAAGCGACGTTCCACAGAGCGCGTCCCCATAGTTTCAGCCAGATATCACACTACCACATGTCGGCGATCGGATTAAGATTGAGCGCAAGTGCCGAGCCTTTGAGAAAATGCACATCGTAATGCGACGACCGGCTGAACGGCCGCATCGGGCTTGCAAACGAACATAAGAGCTCACTGTCGCGAGAGCTCACGCGCAAGTTCCAAGAACGCCCTCACCCCGGCTGACAGATTTCGGCGCCCAGGGTAGTAAAGGCAAAGCCCCGGATATGGTGGCGTCCAGTCTTCCAGTACACGGACGACGCGCCCCGCCTCAATGTCCGGGAAAATGTCTTGCTCGAAGATGTAGCCTATACCGGCGCTTTCCAGGACAGCGGTTCTTGTGAGGCCAGCCTCGTCCAGGGATATCGGACCGCGTGCATCGATTTGCACCTGCTCCCCGTCCTTCTCGAAACGCCACCGAAACGAGGAGCCATCGGGCAGGCGAACGCGAATGCATCGATGGCTGAGAAGGTCGGGAGGGACCACCGGCTTCCCATGCCTCTCGAAGTATTCAGGAGACCCAACCACAGCATGTCGCTGGGGGTGGCCGAGCGAAACGGCAATCATGTCGCTGGGAACGAGGCCCGCAACCCTAACCCCCAGATCAAACCCGTCCTTGACGATATCAACCATCTTTCCTTCAGTTACAATATCGACATTCATGTCGGGATAGCGGCGCAGGAACTCAAGCACGAGCGGTGAGATGATGGCGCGAGCCGCAAACGGCGCCGCGTTGATCCGTATTGTTCCGGAAGGTGTCTCACGTTGCGCACGCACCGAATCCAAAGCGGCATAGAGATCCTGGAGCGACGGCGCCACCTGCTGCACAAAGAGCCTGCCGGCATCTGTGAGCGACACGCTGCGTGTGGTGCGGTTGAACAATCGCACTCCCAGCCCCGCCTCAAGCCTGCCGATTGTGTGGCTCAGCGCGGTCGTGGACATGTCGAGATCGATGGCCGCTGCACGGAATGTCCCACGCCGGGCAATAGCAATAACCGCTTCAAGTTCTTTCAGGCTGGTCTGTTCCATTGTCCCGGTCTGTTCATTACCGCATGCCGGTTTATCCCACTTATCTACGCAATGGTCGAGCGCTAACTATCGGGTCAACCAGTGAGGAGAAACACAATGGATATGCCCGATATCGTGAACATGTACTTTGACGCTGAGAGCGGCAGCAACGCGGATGCGCTGTCGGACACCTTTGCGATCGAAGCCGTTGTCGAAGATGAGGGATCGCGCCATCAAGGCGTCGTCGCAATCCGTGAATGGTGGGTGGCAGCGAAGAAGGCGACTCAGTACGTTTCTGAACCTTTGGAATCCACCATTGACGGCAACAGAGTGCTCGTCCGAGCCAAAGTTAGCGGCCAGTTTCCCGGCAGTCCGGTGACGCTCTCATATGCCTTCACCATCAAGAACGGCAAGATCGCTAAGCTGGAGATCCGGTGATGACAGACTTTCTCAACCTGAGAGGCAAACGAGCCCTCATAACTGCTGGAACCAAGGGCGCCGGGGCGGCGACCGTCAGCCTGTTTCGGGAACTCGGCGCGCAGGTGTTGACGACCGCGCGGGCGCATCCTGAGAACCTGCCGGAGGAATTGTTTGTCGAGGCCGACCTCACGACTGAAGAGGGGTGCGCGGCCGTCGCGGACGTTGCGCGTCAACGTCTCGGCAACATCGATATCATCGTTCATATGCTGGGTGGCTCGTCAGCAGCCGGCGGTGGTTTTGGGGCGCTAACTGATGCCGAGTGGCACAAAGAAATGTCGCTCAATCTTTTTCCCGCTGTTCGACTCGATCGCGAATTGGTTCCAGACATGGTCGCACGCGGAACCGGTGTGGTTGTGCATGTCACGTCCATCCAAAGAGTGCTGCCTCTCCCGGAAGCGACTACCGCTTACGCTGCAGCCAAGGCAGCACTCTCGACTTATAGCAAGGCCATGTCCAAGGAGGTGTCGCCCAAGGGCGTCCGCGTCGTGCGAGTTTCTCCGGGTTGGATCGAAACGGAAGCGTCCGTCCACTTGGCCCAGCGCTTGGCGGACAAGGCGGGCACGGACCTTGAGGGTGGCAAGAAAATTATCATGGATAGCTTGGGTGGCATACCTCTCGGGCGCCCGGCCAAGCCGACGGAAGTCGCAGACCTGATTGCCTTCCTGGCATCGGATCGCGCTGCATCGATCACTGGTACCGAATACACCATCGATGGAGGAACGGTGCCAACAGCTTAGGAACGAGACGCCTTCACGGATCAAGCGGGTGCGTCCCAGCCGCCGATCTGTGAATAGATGGCGTCGCGGAGATGCCGGACATCGCGATTCAAGGATGCCAACTCCTGAGGCGTCTGTGTAGAGGTTGCGAGCAGGGTGTCGCTGAGGCAGCCGGCCCTGTGCTGCAACGTGCGTCCCTCGTTCGTCAATGCAACGACAACCTGCCGTTCATTGCTCAGATTTCGTGTCCGTCGCAGCAAACCCGATGCTTCAAGACGCTTCAGAAGTGGCGTAAGCGTGCTGGATTCCAGAGCGAGGGTATGGGCGATGGCACCAACCGTCTGCTCGTCCTCACGCCAGAGGACGTTGAGCACGAGGTACTGCGGATAGGTCAAGCCCAGTTGGTCGAGCAATGGCTTATAGGCGCGCTGAATAGCGATGCCCGCGGTGTAGATTGCGTAGCAAAGCTGATCATGAAGCGCTGGTGGATCGTTATGCCGTTCGGTCATTTGTAAACTCCTATCGGCTCAGAAATAGCAAATGATACCGCAAAAAACAATATCGCGATAAATGATGTTTGACACGGAAAATGAAATCTGCCAGCTTATAGTTACCGCGATAACAGTTATCGCATACACAAAGAGGAGAAAGCCATGACCACCAGGACCATATTGGCCGCCGTCGCAGCCGCAGCCGCAATATCCGCCGCAGTGCCTGCGAACGCTGCGGACATAATCCGTGAAAACCAGACCGTGAAAAACGTTGTACTCGTTCACGGTGCCTTCGCCGATGGCTCTGGCTGGAGGGGCGTCTACGACAATCTCACGAAGCGCGGATATCGCGTCACCGTCGTCCAGAATCCGTTGACCTCCCTCGAAGACGATGTTGCCGCCACCAGGCGCGCAATCGAACGACAGGATGGTCTCGCCATTCTGGTAGGCCATTCATGGGGTGGTACAGTCATTACGGAAGCCGGCATCGATGCGAAGGTCGCGGGGCTGGTCTACGTCTCCGCGCTGTCACCGGACGCAGGCGAGACGACGGCCCAGCAGTATGAAGGTTTTGCCCCTGCAACGGAATTCGTCATCGAGACCACGAAAGATGGTTTTGGTTATGTCAGCCCCGAAAAGTTCAAGGCGGGATTTGCGCATGACGTTAGCGACGCCGACGTCGCCTTCATGCGGGACGCGCAGGTCCCCATCAACATGTCGGCGTTCGGCACGAAGCTGGAAAACGCTGCTTGGCGAACCAAGCCAAGCTGGGCTGTCATCGCCACCGAAGACAAGGCATTCGACCAAGCCATGCTGATCCATATGGCAGAGCGGATTAAAGCCAAGATTACCAAGGTTTCAGCAAGCCACGCGCTGTTCATGACGCAGCCGACGGTGGTGGCGGACACTATCGACGAGGCCGCGAAAACTGTTTCGGCGCAGTAAGGATGATCATTCGAGCTTTATCATCGGGACAGGCATCCCTGTTCCGATGATTGCTTGCTGGAACGTCCTCAAACCGTCGATCTCCAATTGAGATCGATTGCGCCTTTGAGCCGTTAGCGCGCACCGCCATTTCTCACAATTTAAGCTCATCAATTCACAAAGGTAACCCCGTGGATCAGAATACGCATGACCTAAACCGACATGAAAATCCGGCACCAACACGTCATGAGGTTTCAGACGATTTTGATTTTATCGTATGTGGAGCGGGCTCCAGTGGTTCAGTGATTGCCGCTCGACTGGCAGAATGCGGAGACGCCCGCGTCTTGCTTCTTGAGGCAGGCGGCGATGACGTAGCCGAGTCTGTTAGAGACCCGGCGCAATGGCCACTCAATCTCGGCACGAGCCGTGACTGGGGTTTCGTTGGAGAGCCGGCGCCTGAGCTCTGCGGTAGGCGGCTTCCTCTCAGCATGGGCAAGGGTCTGGGCGGCGGCTCGAGCATCAATGTCATGGTCTGGGCGCGAGGCCACAAGGAAGACTGGAATCATTTCGCGGCCGAAGCGGACGATGAAGCCTGGGGCTATGAATCGGTTCTCGGCTACTATCGGCGGATCGAAGACTGGCGCGGCCCGCCAGATGCTGTGCGCCGCGGCGCTGGAGGGCCGGTTTATGTCGCCCAGCCACGTTCGCCACAGCCCATCGCGGAGGCTCTATTGAACGCTGCATCGGCGATTGGCATTCCGGTATTCGACACTCCGAACGGCGAACTGATGGAAAGTGCCGGAGGTGCATCGATCGCGGAACTGCGCATCCGGGATGGCAGGCGGGAGTCCGTATTCGGATCCTATGTTCGTCCGCTCATGTCACGACCAAACCTTACGGTCCTCACCGACGCGTTGGTCACGAGCATCATCTTCGATGGCAAACGGGCGACAGGCGTTGAGGTTCTCGTCAACGGTCAGCGGCGTGCGTTCACTGCGCGATGCGAAACGGTGTTGTCGCTGGGTGCGATAAACACGCCAAAGGTGCTGATGCAGTCAGGCATTGGCCCGAAGGATGAACTGAAAGCTCACGGGATACCTGTCGTGCAGCATCTCCCTGGTGTGGGTCGAAATCATCAGGATCATCTCGCGTTCGGCTGCACGTGGGCATATCGAAAGCCGGAGGGCGTCGGTGGGGGAGGTTGCGAAGCAAAACTCTTCTGGAAAAGCGACTCTCGCCTCTCTCAGCCGGACATTCTTCAGTGCCAGTTGGAGTTCGCCGTACCTTCGCCGGCGGAAACAGGTCTGGAAACCCCGGCGCATGGCTGGACGATGTTTTCAGGGCTTGCGCAGCCGAAAAGCCGTGGCCGGCTGAGGCTCTCCGGCCCCAATACAAACGACCCTATCCTGATTGAACCAAATTCTCTCAGTGAGCCGGAAGACATGGCTGCCGCCTTGGCCGCGGTTGAGCTGTGCCGCGAACTCGGAAACAGCGACGCCTTCACGCCGCTGGTCACGAGCGAGGCAGCTCCGGGCACACGCGACCGGGCAGGGATGATCGATTTCATCCGAAAGTCGGCCGTCACTTACTGGCACCAGTCCTGCACGGCCAAAATGGGACGCGACAGCATGTCCGTGGTCAATAACGAGCTCAAGGTCTACGGGATTGAAAGTCTTCGTATCGCAGATGCCTCGATCATGCCGCGTATCACCACCGGAAACACGATGGCACCGTGTGTCGTCATCGGAGAGCGCGCAGGCGATTTGATCAGGAAGACGCATGGTCTTGCTGTCTTGAGTGGTGTCGCTCCATTCGCCTGAAGATGCTTTAGAAGAGCTCGGCGGTCAGCATACACTGGCGGTCGAGCTCTTTGCGCCCTCTTGGGTCAACCGTTCGGCGTGTTCAAGACCTTCTACGAGCACCTCATAGATGAGCGCTTACTGAGTTGTGCTCAGCATATTGACGGCAGTGTCGCGCACCCAATCGGGCATTGAGCCTCAGAGATAGAGCCCGGAAAAGCAGACAGTCACTTCCGAAATTGTCGAAGTGCAGGAGGAAGCCAAGTCGCCGCAGAAAACCTGCGGTATCCGACGAAAAACATCGATTCGCCCTCGATTTGACCTCCGGCATAACTAAGTAGCGACCAGTTCGGCGATTTTAGCGGCGACTTCCGCCATCGGCTCCTCGGCAGTATTCAGCCCGGCTCGGGAGGCTAGCAGGAGGCTGACCTGTTCAAGCTCTTCATAGGTCGTTCCGTGAACGACCGGGACGAGCCGCTCTCGCCGGAGTAGCGCCGAAAGCTCTTTGTCTGCGATGCGTTCTGCCGGGAGGCGCCGCAACAGAGCCGGGGTCACCAAAACGATACCGACCGCGAATTCACCAAGCCCTTGTCGATCGCCCGCATCATCGGCGCCCGAGGCGAAGGCTTCTGAAAGTCGGTTGTGGCCCTGAGACGACCGACATGAGGTGAGCGACGGAGTGGTATATATGCTAGGCTCTGGCCGACAGCGGAATGACAGCTACCGGCCCTCTCGAGTTCCTTGTCCCGCTCATGCTCGAACAGGATCTGGAGCTGCTGTTTGGTGGTCATCGCGTCCTTCGAATTCATCTTCAGTTCGGCCAGCCGGGTGTTGAGCTTCCGGCCGATGATCTGAGCCTTTCTATGGTCCGAACAATGAAGGCTGAGTGAAAGACGGCTACCCGGACGGCAGTGAACGAATGCGGCGGGGATGCGCGGCCGCCAGTAAAAGATGTTTCCGCGGCGGATCAGATTCTCGACCTCGTGGCGCACGGCCATGACGAATACCCTGTCTTCGCCCGAAGGATCGGCTGCAGCGCATTGCGCGCCTGGGCATCACCTGTGGGCACCAGTTCTGGGCATCAGGTCGCCATTGATGCCAAAACGGGATCCGGCACGACTGGAAAATCAAGGAACTAAGGGCTTTTAGGGAGAATTGGCTGGGGAACCTGGATTCGAACCAAGATCGACGGAGTCAGAGTCCGCTGTTCTACCATTGAACTATTCCCCAGCAGCGCGCGGCCGGCAAAGCGGCTCCGCTGGTGTGCGGCGCTTATAAACAAAAGCCGGAGGAATGCAAATACCTGTTTTGGAAAAATTTCTGCTCCCTAATCGGGTGAGGTCGAGCGGGTCTCAAATTCTGAATCCAAAAAGAATTTGGCGATTTTGCATCGCGCTGGTATTCTCGCGGCAACGCAAAAATCTAATGAGCGCCTGCTGCATACCGTCATGGACTTGCGCGGCGCGTGGAAAACGAACGTGGAAGACCCCGAAGGCGGCGCAAAGCCGCAATTTGACGGGGCGTCAGCGGCAGTGCGCAGGGACGGCAAGAAATCCCGGCGCCGAAAGGGCAAACGGGGCGGTCAGTCCCGCAACGCGCCTCATGCCGCTTCGCAGGCCTCCTCCGAGACATCCGGAGAGGCAGCGCGCCCGATGGAAGCTGCAGCCGGGAACCCGGCCCGCAAGCGCAAACGCCGCCGCGGTAACGGCGGCCAGCGGCATGACGGCGCATCCCCAGCGATCCAGCAGCATGAAAAGCCGGCTTCCGCCGCGCAGGCCGCAGGCGACGCCTCATCACGCCGCCGCAACCGGCGCAAGCACCGCGGGAAGCGCGGCCTGCAGGGCCGTCCGCTGGCGCCTGGCAAGCCGGTCGGCCAGCCGGGGATCGCCGCCCAGCCTGCCGCCATTGCCCGGGATCCTGCCATTGCGAGAACCCCAACAACGGCCAAGGCCAATGGGCATTCCGAGCCTCGAAACGATGGCTTCAATCGCGGCGGCCGGCCGCCTGAACGCGAGCGCCGCGATCAGGGAGCCGAGCATCCCTGGCCGGACGAACTTTATGCCGCGCTCGACCTCGGCACGAACAACTGCCGCCTGCTGATTGCCCAGCCCACCCGGCCGGGCCAGTTCCGCGTCGTCGATGCCTTTTCGCGCATCGTGCGCCTCGGCGAGGGGCTTGCCGCGAGCGGCCGCCTTTCCAACGAGGCGATGGACCGCGCCGTCGATGCGCTACGCGTCTGCGCCGGAAAGCTGAAAAGCCGCGAGATCCGCCGCATGCGACTGATCGCCACCGAAGCCTGCCGTCAGGCGGCAAATGGCGCCATTTTCCTAAATCGCGTCGTTGCCGAAACCGGCCTCGAACTGGAGATCATCGACCGCGAAACGGAAGCCCGCCTTGCGGTATCCGGCTGTTCGTCACTGGTCGGCCGCGAAACGCGTTCCGTCGTGCTTTTCGATATCGGCGGCGGCTCCTCGGAAATAGCGGTCATCCGCATCGGCGAGAATCGGTTCAGCCGCCTTGCCAATCACATCACTCACTGGACCTCGCTGCCGGTCGGCGTCGTCACGCTTTCCGAGCGCCACGGCGGGCAGCATGTGACGCCGGAGAGCTTCGAGACCATGGTATCGGAGGTGGGGGGCATGCTTGCGCGGTTCGACTGCCCGGAAATCGAGGTCGCACATTCCGGCGATTTTCACCTGATCGGCACGTCCGGCACGGTGACGACGCTGGCGGGCGTCCACCTCGCCCTGCCGCGCTACGACCGCCGCAAGGTGGATGGCATCTGGCTTTCGGATGACGAGGTTTCAGCCATGCAGGCGAAGCTTCTTTCGTGGGATTTCGACAGCCGCGCCGCCAATCCCTGCATCGGGCCGGACCGCGCTGACCTGGTGCTCGCCGGCTGTGCCATTCTGGAGGCGATTCGCCGCCGCTGGCCGAGCCCGCGCATGCGCGTCGCCGACCGCGGCTTGAGAGAAGGCCTCTTGACCGACATGATGGCGGACGACGGCGTCTGGCGGCGCCATCGAAACCGCCGCGGCCAGCGCGCAAGGTAGGGACAGAATGACCAAGGCACCGATCGCGGGCAACCGCACCGGCCGCAAGCTCGGCCAGCGCGTCAAGAAGAAGAAGCTCAAGGCCTCCTCGCGGCAATGGCTGCAGCGCCATATCAACGATCCCTACGTGCAGCGCGCGCAGCTTGAGGGTTACCGGGCGCGGGCTGCCTTCAAGCTTCTGGAGATCGACGAGAAGCACAATATCCTCAAAGGCGCCCGCCGCATCATCGACCTTGGCGCCGCACCGGGCAGCTGGTCGCAGATTGCCGCCAAGGTGACGGGCTCGACCGACGAGGATGTCCGCGTCGCGGCCATCGATTTTCTGGAAATGGCGCCGCTTCCCGGCGTGAAGATCCTGCAGCTCGACTTTCTCGATCCGGACGCGCCGACGAAACTGATGGAAGCGGTCGGCGGTACGCCGGATCTGGTGATGTCCGACATGGCCGCCCCCACGACCGGACACCACCGCACGGACCATCTGCGGACGATGCATCTCTGCGAAGTTGCCGCGCATTTTGCCGTCGACGTTCTGGGCGAAGGCGGCCATTTCCTCGCCAAGACCTTTCAGGGGGGCACGGAGCGTGAATTGCTCAACATGCTGAAGCAGCATTTCCGTCAGGTGGTGCACGTCAAACCGGCTTCCTCACGTGCCGAATCGGTCGAGATGTTCCTGCTGGCGAAGAGCTTCAAAGGCCGCAAGCCGGTCACGGACGCTGTGGGAGCTTGATCTTTGGCTTCGTCTGTGGCGATGATGGCGGCTTGCAGGATTGGAATACCACGATCTGATGCTACTCTACGTCACTCTCGGAACCAATGACATCGAGCGCGCCCGGCGCTTCTATGACGCCGTTCTGCCGGTGCTCGGTTACAAACTTCAGCGTCTCTCTGACGAGGAGATCGGCTACTCCGCCGATGGCGACACCCGCTCGCGCCTCTGGATCGTCACGCCGTTCAACCGCCGCCGTGCCGCCGCCGGCAACGGTTCGATGATCGCCCTCAGCGCTGAAACGCGCGCGGATGTCGATGCGTTCTATGCGGCGGCCCTCGCGGCGGGCGGTACTGATGACGGCAAGCCCGGCTTGCGCTCCTATCATGCGAATTTCTACGCCGCCTATATCCGCGATCCCGACGGCAACAAGCTTGCCGCCGTCTGCGAAAAGCCAAAATAGCAGGGCTTATTTCACCGCTTGTTGCTCGGTCTCGATGGCTGGGCCGATCCGCTTGGCGCGATGGCCCGAAACCAGCGCCCCTGCATTCCTGTCCATGCGAATGAAGGGGATCGTCGCCACGACCGTCAGTCCGGCGATGACGTAGAAGGCCAGATGGAAGTCGGCGACCTGCAGTGTCTCACCGCGGAAATAGATGGATGCCTCGAGGATCGCTGCTGCCACGGCAACGCCGAGCGCGAGGCTGATCTGCTGCATCACCGAGCTCATCGATGTGGCCTGGCTCGCTTCTCGATCCTCAATGTCCGCAAAGGCCAGCGCGTTCACCCCGGTGAACATGAACGAGCGCGAGAATCCGCCGATGAGCAACACCGTGATGATGACGAGATGCGGCGTTGCAGGCGTGAAGAAGCCCGTCGTGATTGTGACGATCGTTGTGACCGCGGCTGCCGAAAGAAGCGTCGTGCGAAAGCCGGTGGCGGCGAAAACGCGCCGTGCCATGAATTTGGTAGTGATGGCGCCGATTGCGCCGGAAAAGGTGATGAGGCCGGATTGGAACGGTGTCAGGCCAAAGCCAAGCTGCAGCATCAGCGGCGTCAGGAAGGGCATGGCGCCGACGCAGATGCGAAACAGGTTGCCGCCAGTCGTAGCAGTGCGGAAGGTCGGGTTGCGGAAGAGGTTCAGGTTCAGGATCGGGGCTGGGTGGCGCTTGGCGTGACGCACATAAAGGTAGCCGCAAAGGAAGCCGGTCAAGGTGGATGTGACGCCGATTGCCGGCGGCAGCGCCGGAAGGCTTACGACGGACAGGCCGAAAACGACACCCGCGGCGGAAAGTGAGGTCAGCATGAAGCCGGTGAAGTCCAGTTTCGGCGGCATGGTTGCTTCAACCTCCGGCAGAAAGATTGTTGCAAGCCAGACGCCGATGATGCCGACAGGCACGTTGATCAGGAAGATCCAGTGCCAGCTGAAATAAGTGGTGATGAAGCCGCCGAGCGGCGGACCGGCGAGCGGACCGACAAGGGCGGGAATCGTCAGCAGCGCCATGGCGGAAACCAGTTCGCTCCGCTGGGTGGTGCGTAGGAGAACGAGCCGGCCGACCGGCGTCATCATCGCACCGCCCATGCCTTGCAGGAAGCGGGCGAAGACGAACTCGACCAGATTGGAAGATACTGCACAGAAGATCGAGCCGATGACGAAGACGCAGATCGCAAGCCGGAAGATGCGCTTGGCGCCGAACCTGTCGGCCATCCAGCCGCTGACGGGAATGAAAACCGCAAGCGACACCATGTAGGAGGTCAGCGCCAGCTTCAGCGTGATCGGCCCGACATTCAGGTCGCTGGCGATCGCGGGCAGGGCGGTCGAAATGACGGTGGAATCCATCTGCTCCATGAAGAGCGCGACGGCGAGGATCAGCGGAACAATGCGGTTCATAGGCAAAAGCCTTGGGCGACTCTTGGGAGGATGGCTCGGGGCCCGTGCTGTGTAGTCCCAGTTGCCGCCTCTGCCAATCCCTGAAACTGCGGGAGCTGCGGGTTTGCATCACGTGTGCGTGACGCGGCGGTTCCCGGCAACTTTTCCGTTCAAAATCGACCCAGGTTCAAGCCGCCGCAGCAAGAATCCCGGACGGCAAAAGGGGTCTGCGCGGCGCGACCACCGGCGTTATTGGAAAGTGGATATATGGCAGTTTCGTTGGCAATGAAGCGGCCACGCTTTTTGATGCAGGCCTTTTTAAGAACGAGCTACCTTTCGTGCTGAAGACTGTCAGTTGGACATCTGATCCAGGCGCAAGGCAGCCATTGCGCGCCCGGTGCATGCGCCAGGCGTTTTGCTATTCCCTTCCTGTCATAGACGTGTTACGAGCCCTCGCCAACTTCCAAAGCAACCCTTGCACACCGCCGGTGCGGACGATTCGTTCCGGGTGGGTCGCATTTTTCTTAATTGAAGGAAATTGGCCATGGCTCGCATCATAGAAACGGCAACCGGAGCGGACGCGCTCACCTTCGACGACGTGCTCTTGCAGCCCGGTCACTCCGAGGTCATGCCCGGTCAGACGAACATCGCAACGCGCATCGCGACCGATTTCGACCTGAACATCCCGATCCTCTCTTCCGCAATGGATACCGTCACCGAAAGCCGATTGGCGATCGCCATGGCGCAGGCTGGCGGTCTCGGTGTCATTCATCGCAATCTAACCCCGATCGAGCAGGCCGAGCAGGTTCGGCAAGTCAAGAAGTTCGAAAGCGGCATGGTCATCAATCCGGTGACGATCGGCCCGGATGCGACGCTTGCCGAAGCGCTGTCTCTGATGAAGACGCACGGCATTTCCGGCATTCCGGTCGTTGAGAAGTCGGGCCGTCTCGTGGGCATCCTGACCAACCGTGACGTCCGCTTTGCCTCCGATCCGGCCCAGAAGGTCCACGAACTGATGACGAAGGATAATCTCGTCACGGTCAAGGAGAACGTCGATCAGCAGGAGGCCAAGCGCCTGCTGCATTCGCACCGCATCGAAAAGCTGCTGGTCGTCGATCCGGAAGGCCGCTGCGTTGGCCTCATCACCGTCAAGGATATCGAAAAGTCGCAGCTGAACCCGAACGCTTCCAAGGATGCGCAAGGCCGTCTTCGTGCTGCCGCCGCCATCAGCGTCGGCGATGATGGCTTCGAGCGTGCCGAGCGCCTGATCGAAGCCGGCGTCGATCTGCTTGTCGTCGATACTGCGCACGGCCATTCGCAGCGCGTTCTCGATGCCGTCACCCGTGTCAAAAAGCTGTCCAACTCGGTTCGCATCATGGCCGGCAACGTCGCGACCTCGGATGGCACCAAGGCACTGATCGATGCCGGTGCGGATGCCGTCAAGGTCGGCATCGGCCCAGGCTCGATCTGCACGACGCGCATAGTCGCCGGTGTCGGGGTGCCGCAACTCGCCGCCATCATGTCGGCTGTCGAAGCCGCGCGCGCACTGGATATTCCGGTCATCGCCGACGGCGGCATCAAGTTCTCGGGCGACCTTGCCAAGGCGATGGCTTGCGGCGCTTCTGCCGTCATGATCGGCTCGCTGCTCGCCGGTACCGATGAAAGCCCGGGCGAAGTCTATCTCTATCAGGGCCGCTCCTTCAAAGCCTATCGCGGCATGGGATCGGTCGGCGCCATGGCGCGCGGCTCGGCAGACCGCTACTTCCAGGCGGAAGTCCGCGACACGCTGAAGCTCGTGCCGGAGGGCATTGAAGGCCAGGTTCCTTATAAGGGTCCGGTCTCCGGCGTCCTGCACCAGCTCACGGGCGGCCTGAGGGCAGCGATGGGTTATGTCGGCGGCAAGGATATCAAGGAGTTCCAGGAACGCGCGACCTTCGTGCGCATCTCCGGCGCCGGCCTTCGCGAAAGCCATGCCCACGACGTGACGATTACCCGCGAGAGCCCGAATTACCCGGGCGTAGGCGCCTGATCGTGACTGCGGGCAGCCGGATACCCTCCCGGATGATCGGGCTGCTTGCCATTCTCTGCCTCGCAGTGCTGGCATGGACGACCTTCGGCTTCGTCCTGCCATTCCGGCATGAAACCGGAGCAATGGTGCTCGACACCTATTTCACCGGCTATGATCGGCCTACGGTTGCCGCCATGCAGCATGTGCTGAGCGACAACGATGTCGCGCGTGCGCTGCTGCGGAGCATGTATCTTGGTCCGGAGCTCGTCCTGCCGGCGCTGGTGATGATGCTTCTCTTCACGATTGTTGTGAAGCTCCAGCCGGGCGGCAGCTATTTCGGCAAACCGATGCATCCAGCGTTCATCAAGGCGATCTACGTTCTGCCGTTCGTCTACTGCTTTGCCGATTATGCCGAGAATCTCTCCAGCCTGATTGCTTTCGGTGACAGCGGCGCCGCGGCATCCGCCGCCGCTTTGCTGCCCTGGATGACAAAGCTGAAATTCGCAACACTCGCCGTTTCGGCAATCGTCATCCTTCGTTTCGTCCTGATCCGTCTGACACCCGGCGGTGTCGACGGGCGATAGGCTGGAAAGTGCCGGAGCTTTCCTCTACTGCTTTGAAAAATATGAGAGAAGCCGCAGAGGAGACATTATGACCGGCTACGAAATGTTTTGGCCCATTATTGCCCACGTCGCGCTGGTCAATGGCCTCTACATGCTGCTCAGCGTTCGCCGCCGCAAGGCGGTGGAAGCCGGCAATGTGAAGCTTTCGGACTATCGCGAAAACCGCAGCGAGCCGCCGGAAAGCCTTTTCGTCAAGAACAGCATCGCCAATCAGTTCGAGCTGCCGGTTCTCTTTTATGTCTGCTGCATCTTGCTCTACATCACCGAGGCCGACAATCTGGGCGCCCTCGTGCTCGCCTGGATCTTCGTGGCGTTGCGGTATGCCCACGCTTTCGTGCATGTGACGAGCAACCGCATGCGCTTGCGCAGTCCGCTCTTTGCTGCCGGATACGTCGTGCTTGGTGCCATGTGGGCGTGGCTTGCCGGCTGGTTGGCCTTCAGCGGGTAACGCAGTTTTGTTCCTGCGTTATCGTCGGCTGGCCTATCTTCTCTCATCGGGCTTTGGCTCGGCGAGGAAAAGAGGAGGTTCACATGGACAAGCCGGAAATCACGCAGGCGATGATCAACGCGTATGACGAATACACGCATCTGACGCTCGACCGCCGCAGCTTCATGGACAAGCTGACGAAACTTGCAGGATCGGCAGGTGCTGCCGCCGTCATCGCACCGATGCTTGCGGCAAACAAGGCGAGCGCGGAAATGGTCCCGGCCAACGACGAGCGGCTGAAGGTGCAGGATGTCAGTTATCCCGGCGGCAGCGGCGAGATGAAGGGCTATCTGGTCGAACCGAAAGAGGCATCCGGAAAGCTCGGCAGCGTTATCGTCATTCACGAAAATCGCGGCCTCAACCCGCATATCCGCGACGTCGCCCGGCGCATGGCGCTGGAAGGCTTCGTGGCGCTAGCTGCGGATTTCCTGTCGCCGCTCGGCGGTACGCCGGAGAACGAGGATCAGGCGCGGGAAATGTTTGGCAAGCTCGAGCCGGCCGAAACTGTCGCGAATGCCGAAGCAAGCCTCAAATACCTGAAGACGCTTCCCTCCGCCAATGGCAATGTCGGCGCCGTCGGCTTTTGCTGGGGTGGCGGGGTCGTCAACAATTTCGCGACGCAATCGCCGGAACTGAAGGCAGGCGTCGCCTATTACGGTGCGCAGCCGAAGGATGGCGTGCCGAACATAAAGGCGGCGCTGATGCTGCACTATGCCGGTCTCGACGACCGCATCAATGCCGGCATCGAGGCCTACAAGAAGGAACTGGAAGCAAACGGCAAGAGCTTCCAGATCTTCGTCTACGACGGCGTCAACCATGCCTTCAACAACGACACGTCCTCGGCGCGCTACGACAAGAAAGCGGCCGATCTTGCCTGGAGCCGCACCGTCGAGTTCTTGAAGAAGAGCCTGGCCTGATCAGGATGCAACCGCCGCTTTCGTGCTCTTGAAAAACAGCACGGCCACAGGCTCGATGCGATCCGTGCACAGCCGGCGGCTGCCTAATAACTGATCCACAGCTTTGGGCGACCAAATCGGGGCTTATCACCCCGATTTTCATATGCTTTCTGGCGTCTGTTAAAATGCGAGCTTTTCGATTTACGGCGCATGAATACCTGCATGCCATATCGCTCGGATGCGCCGGGTTGAGCCATCTTCCGCCGCTCAACGATAATTCATGGGAACGATATGAGCGCGCAGGGTATGGATCGCATCGGCCTTCGCCGGAAGCCGAAGCAGGAACGCAGCATCCAGAGACTTGATCTGATCCTCGCCGCCGCCGCAGAGCTGATCGCGCAAAAGGGCGTCAGCGCCATGCGCATGACGGAGCTCGCCGCTGCCGCCAAGGTGCCGATTGGCTCGGTCTATCAATATTTCCCTGAAAAGGCGGCGATCGTCAAAGCGCTCTTCGACCGGCATGCGGCCGCAGTCCAGGCGAAAACGGCCGTCATGTTCTCCAACGTCGAGTCCCTCGATGAAGCACTGGATCTGATCTCGGTGATGATCGACTGGTACTATAACGAATACCGCAACGACGCCACCTATCTCGGCGTATGGATGGGAACGGAGACCGACCAGGATCTCTTGCAGCTCAACATCGAGCACAGCAATCGCGTGGCCGAGATTTTCCTCGAGGCGATAAAACGAATCGCCCCGGAGATGCCGGAAGTCGATATGCAAGCGCGCACTTACCTTTTCAGCCACCTGATCGGCGCGTCGATCCGCCTCGCGGTCAAGAGCGAAGAAAAGCTGGCAAAAAGGATGCTGGACGAATGGAAGCACGTCATCCGCGCTTCGCTTTTCGCCGAGGCGGCCTGAAGCCTACCAGCTCGGTACCATGTTAGCGGCCTTCAGGCGCGGATACTGCCGCGCATAGGCCGTCTTCACATCCGGTTCCAGGTTGTCGTCGACGACCGCAGGGGTGATGTTGTCGAGGCAGGCGGTGATATGCGCCGTGATCGCGTTCATCAGCGAGATTGAAACCCCCGGACGCTTCATGATGCCGATCTGCACCGGCGGCAGGGCAGGGAAGCCGTCAGCCTGGCTCAAAACCTTCATGCCTGTCCGCAATGCCGATTCCGGCATCACCGATACCGCCATGCCGGCAAGCACCGCAGCGGCAACCACCGTGCATGACCAGCTTGTGAAGAGGATCTGATGCTCGCGGCCCACGGCATCGAGCGCCGAACAGGCGAGTTGACGCCACTGGCAGTCGCGGCGTCAGACAGCAAGAGGCACAGGCGCGTCGACACGGAGCGGGTGGTTGGAGGAGCCAACCCAGAAGAGCGGCGCGGTTCTGACGAGGGAGGACATTCGTGCCAGCGGGGTATGCGTCACCAAGGGGATTGCGAGCTCGACCTTGTGCAGTCCTCATGCCAAATCCAAACACGGCACGCCACCGATGTAAAGCTCCACATTCGGATGAGTCTTGGCGAAACGGCCGATGATCTCCGGCATGTAGCGGTCGGCGTAGTCGTCCGGCGTGCCGATGCGCAGCATGCCTTCGAGACGATTGTCGTCGAAAGCGGCGATTGCCTCGTTGTTGAGGCGGATGATACGGCGGGCGTAATTCAGAAGCTTCTCGCCCTCCACCGTCAGGCGGTTGCCGCGGCCATCCTTGATGAAGAGCTGCTTGCCGATTCGTTCCTCGAGGCGGCGCATCTGCATCGAGACGGCGGATTGCGTCTTGTAGACGCGATCGGCCGCCTTGGTGAAGCTGCCGGAATCTATGATGGCGATGAAAGTCTGCAACTGGTCAATATCAAGAGGCGCGGACATGGGCTCACCTATAACGATTGCTGATAATAACCATTAGAAACATTCGTTGGACTGATCAATAGGTCTTTGGCATCTTCGGGATGCAAATCAAGCAAAGTGACGGACAGACACCCTGCTGTCCTGCCTAGGTTTCAGCCCTCCTTCCCGCTCGACCTCGCGGGAGGGGTGGGCTGTTGCGCCCGAAAGAAAGGAGAGTTCGATGCGCATGATTGACCAGACAGTAGAACTCGACTGTGCCAAGCAGCCTGCGACGTTTTCCCAGCGTCTCGGCGGAACCCTTGCGCCGCTGACGGCTCTCTTTCGCGCATTCCGCAATCGTAGAGCGATCAACGGCCTGAATGACCTCGACGACAATCAGTTGCGGGATATCGGCCTGACGCGGGCCGACGTTACCGGCGCCCTGTTGACGTCGAGCTTCTTCGAAGATCCGTCGGCGCATCTGACGAACTCGGCGCGCCGCCGCTGGCGCCTCGCGATATTCCGTTCCTGCGTCGAGTAGGAGCGGCCAGTTTCCCCGCAGGGTGATAGCCAATAGCCCTGCCGCTTGACCCGGTGACCGGCTTTCCCAAGCCGTCTCCGGGTTTTTTTTATATCTTGGAGGAAGGCTGGCCCTTCTTAGGCAGATATGTCTCGAAGATCGATTCCATGCTTTTCTGATAGCCCCTCTGCACCTCAAGCCCGCTGTCGAACATGGTGTTGAGCATCTTCAGATAATTCTCCGCCTGCTCCTTGGCTTCTTCTTTCGGAGGCTCGGGCGCCTTTTGCGCCGCCGGCTGATTGAGGCTTCCCATCATGTCCTGAAAGGCCTTGGCGAAAGGATTGTCGAGGAACGGGTTGGCTGGAGCCTTCTTGGATTCTGGTTGCGGCGTGCTGAACATCAGCTGCATCGCTTGCGTGAACGGATTGTCGAAGATGCTCGGCTCGGGTGCTGTTTTCGGCTTTGGCGCAAAACCGGTGCTTTCCAGCCATTTCTGGATCGTTTCGCCCATCGCGGTATTGATGAAGGGGTTGACGGGCGAGATCATCTGTCCGGTCGCTTGCTTGAAGAGCCCGCCCATCAGCGTATCGGCCATCACCGGCAGCATCTGCTTGTAGATCTCCTGGCCGATGCCGGTCATCTGCGCTGCTTGTGCGGCGACGGCGCGCGAAACCTCCTTGGAGCCGAAAAGCTGGCCGAGGATATTGTTGCCGTCCGAGATGCCCTGCGGGGTGAAGGCCTTCGTCATGTCCTCGAAATATTTGGCATAGTTGCCGGATGCGACCGCCTGCATGAGACCCATGAAGTCATAGGGATTGCTCGTGCTGCGCTTCAGCCCGGCGGAAAAGGCCGGCATCAGCGCCGCCATCGCCTTGGTCGCCTGTTCCTGGGCAAGGTTGAACTGCTTGGAGATCGCGTCCATCGCCGCGCCATTCTGCGCCTGCATCATCATGTCGAAGAGTGGCAACATGATAGTCCTCCCCCGCTTTCCAGTGCTTGTGAATCGCCACTATAAACGGAAATCGGAATGCGCAAACGGCTTTTTGCCGAAGGGGTTCAGTACTGATATTCCTCGAAGACCGGCTCGACGGAGTGCTGCCAGCGGCCGTTGTAACGCGCCAGCAGGTCCTCGGCGAGCGTGGCTTTTTTGGCCATCACCTCGTCGAGCGGCGATAGGATGATGCTCTCATCCTGGCCTTCCTTGTTCAGCCGGTTGCGCGACTTCAGACCCGCCTTCGAAATTCCGATGACCTCGCGGGCGGTTTCATAAAGGGCGTGGCCACCGAGCTCGGCCTTCAGGCCGGCCGTTGGAACGGCATTGCGCAGCGCGCTGACTTCGGCAAATGTCCAGTTCTTCGTCAGCTGATCGGCCGCATCGAGCGCCGCTTCGTCGTATAGAAGGCCCACCCAGAAGGCGGGCAGGGCACAGATGCGGCGCCACGGACCGCCGTCTGCACCGCGCATCTCGAGGAAACGCTTCAGGCGAACGTCGGGGAAGAGCGTCGAAAGATGGTTCGTCCAGTCGCCCATCGTCGGCTCCCACGCGGCGACCTTGCCCTTCAGCGCGCCGTTCATGAACTGGCGGAAGGTGACGTGGGTACAGTCGTGATAGTGGCCGTCGCGGACGATGAAGTACATCGGCACGTCGAGCGCCCATTCCATGTAGTGCTGGAAGCCGAAGTCGTCGCGGAAGGTGAAATCGAGCAGGCCGGAGCGCCGGTTGTCCGTGTCGCGCCAGATGTCGCCGCGCCAGGAAAGCATGCCATTCGGCTGAGCTTCTGTGAAGGGCGAGGACGCGAAGAGCGCGGTTGCCAGCGACTGAAGCTTCATCGACACGCGCATCTTCTTCTGCATGTCGGCTTCGGAGGAGAAGTCGAGGTTCACCTGGATCGTGCAGGTGCGGTACATCATGTCGAGGCCCTTGGTGCCGACCTTCGGCATGTAGCGGGTCATGATGTCGTAACGGGATTTCGGCATGCGCGGCGTCTCGGCGAGCGTCCATTTCGGGCTGCCGCCGATGCCGAGGAAGCGGATGCCCATCGGCTCGGCGATTTCGCGCAGCGTCGCGAGATGCGAATTGGATTCCCGGCAAGTCTCGTGGATCGTTTCCAGCGGCGCACCGGACAGCTCGAACTGGCCGCCCGGCTCGATCGAGATCGCGCCCATGCCGTGCTGTTCGGCAAGGCCGATGATATTTTCGCCGTCCATGATCGGCTCCCAGCTGTTCTTTGCCTGCAGGCCCTTCAGAAGGGCTGAGATGCTGGCTTCGCCGGCATAGGGAACCGGGTTGTTGTCGGCACGGAAGAAGGCGAACTTTTCATGCTCGGTGCCGATGCGGAAGCGCTCCTTCGGCTTGTTCCCCGCAGCAATGTAATCGGTCAGCTCCTGCACCGAAGAAATCGGTGTCTGGTCGGTAGTATCGCGAGCCATTCAACGTAACCTGTATTCTGGGGAATGCCCGGTAGCACGGGCAATTGGAAGGGTGATTAGTGCCGGTCTCACGTATGTTGCAAGTGAAATTCTTTCAACGACGCATCAAAAAAATAGCAGGCTGTGTCAACGGACCCTGATTTGAAGGTTAATTCCAGTCGCCGACCGCCGCCTGGATGACCGCCATGGCCGCAACCGCAGCCGTGTCGGCGCGCAGGATACGCGGCCCGAGCGGGATGGCCGTGACGAAATCGAGGCCGCTCAGCCGCGCGCGCTCCTCCTCGGAAAAACCGCCCTCCGGCCCGACGAGCAGCGCAAGCTGCTTTTCCTCGATCTTTAAAAGCAGTGGCAGCGGGTTTTGCCCCGCATCGCCCTCGTCGCAAAATATGATCCGCCGCTCTTGCGGCCAGTTGTCGAGCAGATCGAAGAGCTTCACCGGCTCGGCAACTTCCGGGATGGCGAGGATGCCGCATTGCTCTGCCGCCTCGACAGCATTGGCCTTCAGTTTATCGAGATTGGTGATCTTGCCCTGCACATGTTGCGTCATGACCGGCTGCAGCACGCCGGCGCCCATCTCGACCGCCTTCTGCACGAGGTAGTCCAGGCGGCCGACCTTCAGCGGCGCAAAAAGATAGTGCAGGTCGGACGGAGCCGGCTGGGGCCGGGTCTGCTCGGTTGGCGTCACGAGGATGCGCTTGCGGGTCGGAAAGGAAAGGCTTGCCTTCCATTCTCCGTCTCGGCCGTTGAATACCAGGATTTCGGCGCCGTCGGTCATGCGCAGCACATTGGCGAGATAATTGTACTGGTCGGAACTGGCCTCCACTGCGGCGCCCGGCGACAAGGAAGCATCGACGAAAAGCCGCTGCATGCGGAAATTGGCGCGCATCTCAAACAATCCCGATCAAACGAAGAGGGCGAACATAACCCAATAGAGCAACGCCGCAAGCGCCGCCGACACAGGCACGGTAATGATCCAGGCTGCAACGATGGTCATGAAATGCGAGCGCCGCACAAGATAGCGGCGGCGCGCCTCATGAACGTTCGGATCTTCCGGTTCGTCGATCGCCCAGGCCTCGGCCTTGCTGCGCATATATTCGATGCGGCGCTTGGAATTGCGCGTATACCATTCGCGGAAGAAACCGACGCCGAAGACGGCGCCGACGGCGATGTGCGTCGTGCTGACCGGCAGTCCGAACCAGGACGCGACAATGACGGTGAAGGCAGTCGAGAGTGCGACACAATAGGCCCGCATCGGATTGAGTTTGGTGATCTGCTCGCCGACAAGGTGGATGAGGCGCGGGCCGAATAGCAGCAGACCGACGGACATACCGAGGGCACCGATCAGCATCACCCAGAGCGGCGGCGCGTCACCGCCGGATGAAAGGCCCGATATCGAACGCACGATCGCCGAAAGCGGGCCGATGGCGTTCGAAACGTCGTTGGCGCCGTGTGCGAAGGACAGCAGCGCTGCAGAGCCGATCAGCGGGAATTTGAAAAGAGTGCGCAGCGAACTGTTGCGGTTTTCGAGGCCTTGCGATTGCCGTGCGACGATCGGCATTGACGCTGCCCAGGCAACGAGGCCGGCAGATAATCCGAAGGCAAGGATCATCGGTGACGAAAATCGCCCGGCGGGCGTGAGCTGCAAGATCATATAAGCCGCAAAACCGCCGGTCATCATGGCAATCAGAGCCGGAACCCAGCGCCGTGCTGCCGCAATCTTGTCGTCACGGTAGATGATCAAGGTCTTGACGAGGTAGAGCAGGCCAGCGGCGATGACGCCGCCGATCAGAGGCGATGTCATCCAGCTTGAGGTAATCTCGACCATGACGCGCCAGTTGACGGGATCCGGCCCGACAGCGGCAATTCCGGCACCGATCACCGCGCCGACGATCGCATGTGTCGTCGAGACTGGCGCGTTCAGCCAGGTCGCAAGATTGATCCATAGCGCTGCGGCCATCAGCGCGGCCATCATGATCCAGGCAAGCAGGCCTTCGGGAACCTCTACGGCATCGATGATGCTCGACGAGATCGTTCTGACCACCGCTCCGCCGGCGATGGTTGCTCCGAGAACCTCGAAGGCTGCCGCGATGACGAGAGCCTGTGCCATCGTCATGGCACGCGCCCCGACGGCGGCGCCGACATTGTTCGTCACGTCGTTCGCGCCGATGTTCATGGCCATGTAGGCAGCGAGCGCAGCAGCGGCGATGACGAGAACGGCGCCCTGCCGGTCGAAGACGTAGACGCCTGCAAATAGCATCGCCAGACCGAGGAAGATCAGGCCGAGGCCCGGGGCGACCAGCTTGCGCGCGACGAACTTCGCCGCGTCCTCGGCATGGGTGATTTTGTCGAGGTCCTTGTCGAGCGTTCGTTTCGTAAGAACGGGAGTTCGGCTGGGCATTCTGTTCCTTGGGGCAAATCCTGCGTTAGCGCCCCTCTATCCTAGCAGCGCAAGAAGGCAGGAATCATTCCGCTGGAATCTGCCTGGGCAAGCTTGCCTGAGGCCGCTCGCTCATCCTTCGCTTGAAGAGCAGGAAGAGATCGCGAAGCTCGGGCTCGTTGACGCGCTTGACCGCCTCGTCACAGGTTACCCACTCGATCTTGCGTTCGCCCTTTTCCTTGAAGTTCTTGGCGACATCGATGACCTCAAGCACATAGACCTGGACCTTGCAGGTTACTTTCAGTCCGTCCTTCAGGATCTTCGGATAGGTGTAGGAGCCGAGCGGCTCGTGTTCGACAGCGCCACGCGCGCCCGCTTCCTCATGGGCCTCTCGGGCGGCAACTTCATAGGAGCGCTTGCCGTTCATCGGCCAGCCCTTGGGGATGACCCAGCGGCCCGTATCGCGGCTCGTCATCAGGAGAACCTCGACCTCACTGGTCTTCTTCTTCACCCGGTAGCAGAGGGCAGCATATTGCAGTCGCGGCGGGCGACGGAACATCAGCTGCACATCAGAAGCCAGTCGGGTAAGAATCGTCAATTGTCGGGTCACCTTTTAAAGTCTGCCTCAGGAATCACTAATATAAGTTTCGCATGGAAATCTCGCACGGTCCATGCGCCGTTCGACGGTCGAGGACATGATCTACACTTCGAATAAGGAAATTCGTTGCCGTTCCGCTTCGGAATTCCGTCAGATCGTGTGCTGATTCCGTCCTTGCACAGCTGTTCAATATGATCTCGACTGACATCTCATTCAATGCCGGGCACATTTGTTCCTCCGGAATCTTTCAAGATATGGTGACTATGCGTCTTCCGCTGCTCAACTCTCGTGCGTTGCCTAAAGTTCCCAGTAAGGAACCGGGCCGTAGAGGTCGGCGAGATAGTCGATGAACAGGCGAACCTTGGCCGGTAAAAACTGCCGGCTGGGGTATACTGCGGAGAGCGCCACGTTGCGGGAGCCCTCATAGGCCGGCAGCACCTGCACGAGATTGCCGCTCTTGAGTTCATCGCCGATATCCCAGGTGGAGCGCAGCGCGATGCCGAGCCCCGCGATCACCGTCTCGCGGATCACCTCGCTGGAGTTGGTGACGAGCATTCCCTCCGGCCGCAGGCTCGTCGCGCCGCCCGGTCCTTCAAGGCGCCATAGGTCGTTGTTGTGCGCCGGCAGGCAGCGATGGTTCTTCAGGTCGTCGATGCTTTGCGGCATGCCATGCATGTTGAGATAGGAAGGCGCGGCACAAAGCAGGCGCCGGACCGGCGCGAGCCTTCGGGCGACGAGGCTGGAATCGGTGAGCTCGGCAATGCGGATTGCCAGGTCGAAGCCGCCGCCGACGATATCGCTTAGTTCATCCGTCAGCACGAGGTTGATCGCAAGCTCCGGGTGTGCGTCCATGAACGCCTTGAGATGCGGCGCAATATGCATGCGGCCGAATGAAGTGGGTGCCGAGATCTTTAGCGTGCCGTGCATCAGCGCCGAGCGGCCGGAGATATAATATTCCGCTTCCTCCAGCCCAGCGAGAATGCCGAGCACGCGGTCGTAGAAACCCTGGCCGGCCTCGGTCAACGAAATCTGGCGGGTCGTGCGTTGCAACAGACGTGTGCCGAGCCTGTCTTCCAGTCGTTTGATGCGCTTGGAAACGACGGCCGGCGAAAAGCCGAGCACGCGCGCGGCAAGCGACATGCTGCCGGTCGAAACGACCTTGGCAAATATCTCGAGATCACCCAGATTTGTCATATTGCTTTTAGACTTTTTCCCTTTTTGGCATAAATGCCTAGCATTTGCGCCGGTTTCGGGAAAGTGCTAAGCCAAACGAGCCGGTTGTCGTGGAGGACGCGCCGGTTTCGCCGCCATTCGTCCGAAGGAAGCGCGCCATGTCCGACGCCATCTCTTTTCTCGCTCCGCGCGCCGATGTGCTGGCCCGCCGCCGCCAGATCGTAGGCGACCTCATCGACTTGCTGCCGCCCGAATGTCTCATTCACGAGGCGCGAGAGCTCGTGCCCTTCGAAACAGATGCCTTCGTTGCCTATCGCCGGGTGCCGCTTGCCGTCGCATTGCCACGCACCACCGTCGAAGTCGCAGCCGTGATGAAATATTGCAATCGCTACGGCATTCCGATCGTGCCTCGCGGGGCGGGCACGTCGCTCTCAGGCGGCGCCATCCCGCAGGAGGATGCGGTCGTGATCGGCCTTTCGAAGATGAACCGCATTCTGGAAATCGATTATCAAAACCGGGCAGCCGTCGTCCAGGCGGGCGTCACGAACCTCAATATTTCCGAATCGGTCTCCGCGGATGGTTTCTTCTACGCGCCCGATCCCAGCTCGCAGCTGGCCTGCACCATCGGCGGCAATATCGGCATGAATTCCGGCGGTGCGCACTGCCTGAAATACGGCGTCACGACCAACAACCTACTCGGCGTGAAGATGGTGCTGACGGATGGAACGGTCATCGAGCTCGGTGGCAAGGCGCTGGATGCGGGCGGCTACGACTTGCTGGGTCTCGTCTGCGGCCACGAGGGACAGCTCGGCATCGTCACCGAAGCGACGGTCCGCCTGATCGCGAAGCCCGAAGGTGCGCGGCCCGTGCTTTTCGGCTTCGACAGTTCCGAGGAAGCCGGCTCCTGCGTCGCCGATATCATCGCGGCGGGCATCATTCCCGTGGCGATCGAGTTCATGGATAAGCCGGCGATCGAGATATGCGAGGCCTTTGCCCATGCGGGATACCCGCTCGATGCCGGTGCGCTGCTGATTGTCGAGGTCGAAGGCTCCGAGACGGAGATGGACGGCATTTTGAAAAACATCGTCGAGATCGCCCGCCGTCATGGCGTAAGATCCATTCGCGAGAGCCAGTCGGCGACGGAGGCGGCCCAGATATGGAAAGGCCGCAAATCTGCATTCGGGGCCACGGGGCGGATTGCGGACTATATCTGCATGGACGGCACGGTGCCTCTCAGCCAACTTTCCTATGTGTTGAAAAAGTCGTCGGAGATCGTCGATCGCTACGGTCTGCGCGTCGCGAACGTCTTTCACGCCGGCGACGGCAACATGCATCCGTTGATCCTTTTCAATGCCAACGATCCGGAGGACGCAGCGCGAGCCGAGGCCGCCGGCAACGACATCCTGAAGCTCTGCGTCGATGCCGGCGGCTGTCTCACCGGCGAACATGGCGTCGGCATCGAGAAGCGCGACCTGATGCGGCATCAATTTTCCGAGGTAGATCTCGCTCAGCAGATGGCGGTGCGTTCCGCCTTCGATCCGGGCTGGCTGCTCAATCCGTCCAAGGTCTTCCCGCTTGATGGGCGCGCCGCTGTATGACCGATTTTCTGCCGGAGACGGAAGAGGCCGCAGCCTCGATCATTCGTGAACACGCGGCCGCGGGTAAACCGCTTGCCATCTGTGGCGGCAACACCCGCTCGGGCTTCGGCAGTGCTGTGGCGAAGGACCGCTTGCGTTCTACCGGTCTGACCGGCATCGTCTCGTACAATCCCGGCGAGATGGTCCTGACCGCACGCGCCGGAACACCGCTTGCAGAGGTCGAGGCGGCGCTTGCGGAAAACGGGCAGATGCTGGCTTTCGAGCCGATGGACCACCGCCCGGTCATGGGCACGTCCGGCGAGCCGACCATCGGCGGCGTCTTTGCCGCCAACGTCTCCGGTCCTCGCCGCTTCGTAGCAGGCGCGGCGCGCGACAGCCTGCTCGGCATCCGCTTCGTCAACGGCAGGGGCGAGATCGTCAAGGCGGGCGGGCGGGTGATGAAGAATGTCACCGGCCTCGATCTCGTCAAGCTTCTCGCCGGTTCACACGGCACGCTTGGCTTGCTGACGGAAGTCACCTTCCGCGTGCCGCCACGGCCGAAAACGGAAGAGACTATCGTCGTCTCCGGCCTCAATGATGCGGACGCAGCCACTGCGATGGCCGCGGCGATGGCACAGCCGGTCGAGGTCTCAGGTGCGGCCCATCTTCCCTTGACCGTTACCTGGAAATTCCTCGGCGGCAAGCTGCCGGAGGGCGAGACGACCGTTCTCAGGATCGAAGGTCTGCCGGGCTCCGTCGAAGCGCGTGCTGAAAGGCTGGCATCGGCGATGTCGGCCTTCGGCGCGGTCGCGATATTGGACGAGCCCGCCAGCCGCCAGCTCTGGCGCGAAATACGCGATGTGCATCCTTATGTCGATGAAACGATGCGGCCGGTCTGGCGCATCTCCGTCGCTCCGACCATCGGCCATCAGCTCGTCGCTGCCCTGCGCCTCGAAGCTGGCGTCGATGCGTTCTACGATTGGCAAGGCGGCCTGATCTGGATGCGGATGGAGGCCGATCCGGAGTCGCAGCTCATCCGACGGTTCATCAAGGCGCTGGGCGGCGGCCACGCTACGCTGATCCGTGCAACTGACGCGGCGCGCGCTGCCGTATCGGCGTTCCAGCCGCAGCCCGAAGCCGTCGCCCAGCTGTCGGCGCGGGTGAAGGAGAAATTCGATCCGGCGGGAATACTCAATCAGGGAAAGATGGGGTGATATGATGGCCGTTATCCGCTTGTGGCAGCACCCCCCTGCGTCCCTACGGGACATCTCCCCCACAAGGTGGGAGATTGGCAATACATGTCGTGCGCTCTTTCCACTCTGGTCCAACTACGACCGCAAGGCCGTCTCATCCGATCGTCCCCCTTGGGGGGGAGATGTCTGGAAGGACAGAGGAGGGCATGCCTCCCCGCGGCCCGGAGTTGCCTGATGCAAACCAACTTCACCGCCGAGCAGCTAACCGATCCGCACGTCGCCGAATCCGAGAAGATTCTGCGCAAATGCGTGCATTGCGGTTTCTGTACCGCGACCTGTCCCACCTATGTGACGCTCGGCAACGAGCTCGACAGCCCGCGCGGCCGCATTTATCTCATCAAGGATATGCTGGAAAACGGCCGGGCCGCGGATGCCGAAGTGGTTACACATATCGACCGTTGTCTCTCCTGCCTGGCCTGCGTGACGACGTGTCCCTCCGGCGTCGACTACATGCATTTGGTCGATCATGCCCGGGCCCACATCGAAAAGACCTATAAACGTCCTTTCATGAACCGGTTCACTCGCACCATCCTCGCGGCGGTGCTGCCCTATCCCGGCCGCTTCCGCCTGGCGTTGAAGCTTGCGAAGATCGGCAGGCCGCTCCAGGGCCTGATGCGTGCGCCGGTCATGAAGCCGTTTGCCGCGATGCTGGCACTTGCGCCGAAACATATTCCGGCGCCATCGCGCTTCTCGCTGCCGGCGGTCCATGCTGCGAAGGCGGAAAAGCGCGGCCGGGTTGCAATTCTGACGGGCTGCGCTCAGCCGGTGCTCGATCCCGCGATCAACGAGGCGGCGATCAGGCTTTTGACCCGCCTTGGCATCGAGGTGGTAGCGCCCGCCGGCGAGGTCTGCTGCGGCTCGCTGGTGCATCATATGGGCCGCGAGGAGCAGGCGCTTGCAAACGCACGGGCAAACGTCGATGTCTGGACGCGCGAGATCGACAAGGGTGGTCTGGACGCGATCATCATCACCGCCTCCGGCTGCGGCACGACGATCAAGGATTACGGCCACATGCTCCGTCTTGATCCCGCCTATTCACAAAAGGCGACGCGCGTGGCGGCGTTGGCGAAGGACATAACGGAATTCCTGGCATCGCTCGACCTGCCTGCCCATGTGCCGAAGGGCCTGACGGTAACCTATCATTCTGCCTGCTCCATGCAGCACGGCCAAAAGATCACCATGGCGCCGAAACAACTTCTGAAGGCGGCCGGCTTCACGGTTCGCGATCCGGCGGAAGGCCATCTCTGTTGCGGTTCGGCTGGAACCTACAACATCATGCAGCCGGATATCTCCGCGGCGCTGAAGCTGCGCAAGGTGAAGAATATTGAGGCGACGAAGCCGGATGTGATTGCAACGGGAAATATCGGCTGCATCACGCAGATCGCGACCGGCACAGCGATCCCAATTCTGCATACGGTTGAACTGCTTGATTGGGCCTATGGCGGCGATATACCGCAAAAATTAAGAGGTTTTCCGTTAGCGTGAGCCTGGCCGGTTTTCGGCTGGTCACGGAGTTCAGCGCTATGGGGCGTACAATCTTATTGCTCGCAGGTCTGCTTGGCGCGGCAGGGGCTGCTCACGCCGACAGCCGTTTCTTTTGCTCAACAGACGATAATAGCGCGCGGTTCACGATCGAAAGCGGCTTTCAGGACGAGGCCGGCCACAGGCTCAATCATTTCCGCGGCGCGCTGATCGTCAAGAACAACTCGGTTCCCGAGGCCTTCAGGAAACGCGTGTTCGATTCCAGCAAACTCACGAACCGCTGGTCGCATGACGGTGAACTCCGCCTCGAGATTTTCGATGATGGCAGCGAAGACGCCAAAGACCAGTCACTGAGCCTCGTCATTCTTGCCGAGGGTCGGGGGAAGAATTTTTCGGGCACCTACGGACTGACGGTCAGCGGCGACGGAAAGCCGTTCACCGCCAGCGGCAAGGTCAGCTGCGGCTCCAAGTAGCCGTAACGGCTTGAACAGGTCGCAACAATCTTACCTGACGTCAATGTGAAAAGGGCGGCACAAGGCCGCCCGTCGTTACAGTAATCAGCGACGTCAGCCGCCGCCGAAGATGGTGCGCAGCACGTCGATGCCCCTGTCCTGGAAGGCGACGCTGCCTTGCTTGTTGCCGGGGCCGATGACGATCACCTTCGTGCCGACCGGCACGCGCGAATAGAGATGGATGACGTCATTATTCATCATTCGGATGCAGCCGGAAGACATGTTGAGGCCGATCGTCCAGGGCTGATTGGTGCCGTGGATGCGGAAAATGGTGTCGCGTCCGCCCTTGTAGAGATACATGGCGCGTGCGCCGAGCGGATTGTCCTCGCCACCCTCCTGAAAGGCGGGAATGCTAGGGCCCTTGGGGGATGCGCGGCTGCGAATCTCGGCCGGGGGCGTCCAGTGCGGCAATTCTGCCGTGCGGCCGGACTTGGCGCCGGCCCACGATCCGAGCGCCTCACCGGCGGCGACGATGCCCGAGCGAGG
>NZ_JABEPH010000211.1:0-10634 GCF_013004495.1 Rhizobium sp. SEMIA 4085 | reverse complement strand
TTCCTGCAAGTGCAGACGGCGGCCGTATTCCGCGCCGAGCAGGATCTTCGGTACCAGGCCGTTTCCGAACGTATCCGGCGTGCCCCACTCGCTGGTGATGAGTGTGTCGTGGCCGAGATGCCACCAGACGTCATAGGAAAGCTGTTGCGGTCCGCGATCCATTTCCCACTGGCCGCGAACCTCGAATGTCTCGTGATCCATGAGGAATACGCCGCCTGGTCCCTTACCCTCGGCATTGCCAAGTGCTGCGACATAGATCCCTTCTGGTCCGCAGTGAACGGTATGCGGCCTGGAGTAACCGGCCCGGTCGGCGAGTTCGCCGGGTTCGATGACCTTGACGATCGATGGCCTGCGGCCATCGGGCTTGGTGTCAATGATATGGATACGCGAGGATTTCAATCCCGGCACCACCAGATAGCGGCGCTCTGCATGCGGATGCGGCGCATTCGGGCAAAGGCAGGATGAACAGGCGTTCCAGCCGAAATGATGCAACTCGTCACCGACATTAGGCATCGCAAGCGATGTGACGATCTGACTATAGGAGGCTGATTGAGGATCGACATCGACGACCGCGAGTTCGTCGGGAACCGCTCGGGTCGGATCGAAGGCGACGACATAGGCAAGTGTCTCCGGCGCAGCCTTCATGGCCATTCGCGGTGACGGATAAAAACTTGGATCGGGTTTCCACGTTACCATGTGAAGTGCTCCTGGCTCGCGTTTGCTGAACAATGAAAGGTGTTCGCTAGATGCTTGCCGACAGCAGACTCATCGCTGCGGACGGGGCAGGATCCAAGGATGTTTCGACGGGATACAGATTCGAAACCGCCCTCTGCGGCTGAGCGAACTTTAGAGGTAATCCTCCCCGCATAATTGTCTCAGATAATGGCGGGTTTTGGCAGTCCCTTTTTCGCCGCCTCCCTGATTGCGGCTTCCACTTCATCGCTTCATGCAAGCGCCCACCATACGACAGACGTCGCGAAATTCGGCGGTTCCGCTCGGCAAGCCCCGCTGCCGGCCCTCTTTGCGGCGGAGCCGCTCACGTCTCGCCATCAACGTGCCCTGCTCAGCGCCATCGACACTAAAGGCCGTATCACTCCTCAGCGCCGCATGGTATATTTTGAAACGTGCGACTAGGCGCCGCTGGAATAGCAGACTGCTGATCGCGGCAGGTCGCGAGTGCCACATCATGACAGAGGCGCCCCCGCTGCGGTTGCGGTACCCCTCTCGTGCGCAAGATTGGTATCAAGGCGGAAGGCTGTTTCATGCACCGTATCGCCGTCTCAGTTTTCGCGCTTGCAGCCGTGGTCGGTTATTCCGCGCACGCTGAGGTTCTGATCGGCGTTTCAGCAGCGATGACCGGACGGCTCGCGTGGATCGGCGAACAGGGACAGCGTGGCGCAGAGATGGCCGTGGCCGATATCAATGCGGCGGGCGGCGTTTTAGGCCAGCGGGTGCGGCTCATCGCGGTCGACGACTTCTGCGATCCAGAGCAAGCGGTGGCCGTCGCCAAAGAACTCGTGGCTGACGGTGTGGTTCTCGTCGTCGGGCACTACTGCTCTGGAGCCTCGATCCCGGCATCAAAGGTTTATGAGGCGGCGGGAGTTCTGCAGATTTCACCGGGGTCGACCAATCCGCTGCTGACCGAGCAAGGCCGTGCCAACGTGTTTCGCGTCATTGGTCGCGACGATGCACAAGGCGTCGTCGCCGGCAACTATCTGGCCGATAATTGGGGCAACAAGAAAATTGCAATCCTTCATGATGGCACCACCTATGGCAGGGGCCTTGCCGATGAGACCAAAAAGCAGTTGAACAAGAGGGGCGCGACCGACACGATCTACGAGGCGTACAGTCCTGCGAAGAACGACTATTCGTTTGAAATCGCTGCACTAAAGGCTGCAAAAGTCGCCGTCGTATATGTCGGCGGCTATCATGCTGAAGTTGCGTTGATGGTTCGCGCTGCACACGATCAAGGCTACGCGGTTCAGTTCATCTCAGGCGATGCCCTGGCAACCGAGGAATTTGCGCTGATCGCCGGTCCAGCCGCTGAAGGAACCCTTTTCACGTTCTCCGCAGACGCCCGGCGAACCCCCGAAGCGGCCCCGGTGGTCGAGCGGTTCCGTGCAGAAAACTTCGAACCCGCAGGCTACACGCTGCTGAGCTACGGCGCCGTTCAGGCCTGGGCGCAGGCGCTCAAGGAAGCCGGTTCGCTGGAGGCGGGCGAGGTGATTGCTTCATTGCGCGGCCACTCGTTTGATACTGTATTGGGCCGTATCGACTTTGACGAGAAGGGCGACCTCACGGTCCAGAGCTGGGTATGGTATATCTGGAAGGGTGGCGAATACGTGCCATTGGAATAACGCAACGCTGACCACGGCGGATTGCGTTCGAGAAAAAAGCTGTGCGGGCCATGTTGACCACATCAGCCGGATCGATGGGTCGCCGCGATGTTTGAACGTCTCGGCATACGTGGTCGCTTACTCTTCGCTTTCTTTGGGATCAGCACCTTCGCGGTACTCGCAACCGCTGCAGCCGTGTATGCCTTCCTGCAAGTGGGCGAGGTCGTCGAAAGGATCACGGAGCGACGGGTCCCGTCGGCGCTTCCATCGCCCGAGCTCCCCCGCCAAGCTGAGCGGGTCGCCGCCACTACGCCGGCCGTACTTGCTACGACCAGCACGGTTCAGCACAACGAGGTCTCGGCTGCGATCGGAGTGGAGATGTCGCGCCTGGAAGACTTGCTCGCCGCGCTCAAAGGCACCGCGGCAAGCACGGCGGCGGTGGCTGAGATCGAAGCCGCAGTGATTGGCCTGAGGCGCAATCTCAATGCTCTCAACGATCTTGTCGCCGATCGCCTCGGTGTGGTTGCACGCAAAGAGGAACTGCTGGGCCGTTTGTCGGCTACGACAGTCGCAAGCGAGCGTCTTGTGGCACCCGGCATCCTCGTGATGAACTCGAAGGTCCCCCAGTGGCGCGTAACCGTGGCGGATGCCGCCGTACCACCCGAAGCACGCGCGGCGGCGACGACAGAGCTTGCTCAGGCAATTTCCGCCTACATCCCGCAACAAAAGGCCCAACGGGAGATTTCCGCGATCAACGAAGCGCTGCTCAAAACGGCGGTTGCGCCGACGCCCGGCGACCTAGCGGTGATGTCGTTTCCGCTGCGCCGCTCGGTCGAGTCGCTTGCGGCGGTGACATCGGAGATCGATGAGAAGCTGCGGACGCGGTTCCGCCAGCGCGTTGACGAGTTCGAGGGGCTGATCGACGGCCCGAAGAGCATCGCGCAAGCGCGTGAGGATGAGCTCGCATTACTCGCAAACGGCGGGAAGCTATTGGTCGAGAACGCTCAGCTCTCGCGTAATTTGACCGTTGCCGTGGATCGCCTGGTAGCTGCGGCAAACCGTGACATCACCGAGGCTGGCCGTGAAGCTGCGACCGTCCAGCGCTACGGTACCGGTGTTGTTCTTGGCTCAGCCGTTCTGAGCCTCCTGAGTTCGGTGCTGGTCGTATGGCTGTATGTCGACCGCAATCTTCTTGCCCGCTTGTCGGGGCTGAGCCAAAGCATGCTTGCCATCGCCGGCGGCAATCTTCGCGCACCACTGCCTCCCACGGGCCGCGACGAGATCGGCCGCATGGCCAAGGCGCTTCTGTTGTTCCGCGACACTGCGGTCGAGGTCGAGGAAAAAAACCTGCGTGAGGTCGCCGAAGCGCGCCAGCGACTCGTCGATGCGATCGAGAGCATCTCCGAGGGCTTCGCCCTTTACGATGCTGAGGACCGACTTGTTCTGTGCAACAGCCGCTATAGGGAAATCCTCTATCCCGGCATAGCCGATGCCGTCGTACCGGGTGCGCAATTTGAGACGATTGTGCGCAAGGCGGTGGAACAGGGCCTCGTCGAGGATGCGAAAGGTCGGGAGGAGGAGTGGCTCGCCGCGCGGCTTGAGGCGCACTGCAACCCTAAGCAGACGCTCGTTCAACATCGCAGCCATGACCACTGGGTTCAGGTAAACGAGCGGCGCATTACCGGTGGCGGCACGGTCGCGGTCTACACCGATATCAGCAAACTTAAGAGGCATGAAACGGAGCTCGAGATCGCCCGCGACGCGGCCATGGCGGCGACCCAGGCCAAAAGCAAGTTCCTTGCCAGCATGAGCCACGAGTTGCGCACGCCGCTGAACGCCATCCTGGGCATTACCGAAATGCTGCAGGAAGATGCCAGCGAAGCTGGCCAGGACGAACTGGTCGAACCGCTTCAGCGGGTTTCGCGCGCCGGCAAGCATCTGCTCAAGCTCATTAATGAGGTCCTCGATCTGTCAAAGATCGAGGCCGGCCGCCTGGAATTGCATATCGAGGAGTTCGATATCGCGGGAATGGTTCAAGATGCCGCCACAACCGCGCAGCCCCTTGCGCAGAAAAACCGCAACCGGATCATCATCCACTGCGCGGATGACATTGGCACCATGCGCGCCGATCAGCTTCGGGTGCGCCAGATCCTCCTCAACCTGTTGAGTAACGCCTGCAAGTTCACGGAGAACGGCCAAGTGACGATTGGGGCGACCTGCGCGAAGCGTGATGGAGGCGGTGGCGTGATGTTCACCATCGCCGACACTGGCATCGGCATGACGCCGCAGCAGATGACGAACCTGTTCCAGGAGTTTAGTCAGGCCGACAGCTCCACCACCCGCAAGTACGGCGGCACCGGGCTAGGGCTTGCCATCAGCCAACGTCTGTGCCGCGCGATGGATGGCCAGATCACTGTAGACAGCATCCCCGGCGCCGGTACCAAGTTCACGGTGTGGCTGCCGTCGGCAATCGACGCTGGCCCCATGCTAGAAGAGCAGCCTGCCCCTGGCTCCGGGATCGCCGTTGATGATAACCTTCGCCTCGTCTCGAACGTGGTCCTCGTCGTTGATGACGATAAGGCGGTGCGGGACCAGATGCGCCGGTTCCTTGCCCGCGAGGGTTGCGATGTAGTGACGGCCAGGGACGGTGCCGAAGGCCTTAATCTGGCCCGGCAGGGGAAGCCAGCACTCATCACCCTTGACGTGCTCATGCCGGGCTGCGACGGCTGGAGCGTCCTGCAGCAACTGAAGGCAGATCCTGAGCTCGCGAGTATCCCCGTGGTGATGCTCACCATGGCCGATAAGAGGAATCGGGGGTATGCGCTCGGTGCCGCCGATTACTTGATGAAACCGATCGACCGCGATGCGCTCCGCAAACTGATCGCCAAATTCTGGTCCGGCGCGCCCAGCCGAGCGCTTCGTGTTCTGATCGTCGAAGATGATGAGAACACGCGCCAGCAATGGCGTCGTATATTGAGTACCGAGGGTTGCGATGTGGACGAGGCCGAGAATGGCCGGGTCGCGCTGGAACGGCTGATCCGCGCGCCTCCGGACCTGATCATTCTCGACCTCATCATGCCGGAAATGGACGGCTTCGAGTTCCTTATCGCACTGCGAAAGCAGCCTGCCTTCAAGGCGATGCCGGTCGTGGTTGTGACGGCGGCAACCCTTGGCAAGGAAGACCACCTTCGTCTGAACGGTGGCGTCGAGCGCGTGCTCGCCAAGACCGCCTTCAGCCGCGACGACCTTCTGGAGGAATTGCGCAAGATGGTTGCTCGATACATTGTCAAACGAAGCTCACCTGACAAGGACCGCCGTGATGGTTAGGATCCTCTATGTCGAGGACAATGACGACAACATCTACATGCTGTCTGCGCGGCTAAGACGCAAAGGCTACGAGGTAGTCGTCGCCACCGATGGCGATCAGGGCGTGGCGCGTGCACGATCGGACGCGCCGGCGCTCATTCTGATGGACTTAAGCCTTCCCGTCCTCGACGGCTGGGAGGCGACAAGACGTCTCAAGGCATTGGCTGAGACGCGGGGTATTCCCGTGATCGCACTCTCGTCGCACGCGATGGCTGGCGACCGCGAAGCAGCACTGGCGGCCGGGTGCGATGACTTCGATACCAAGCCCGTCGACTTCGCGCGCCTGCTTGGAAAGATCAAGGCCCTGCTCCCAAAGGAGTCGATGCGATGAGTGAGGTTGGACATGCCCTGCTCGTCGTCGATGATAACGAGGACAATCGCTTTACGCTGACCGAGCGGTTGAAGCGAGAAGGCTACCGGAACGTGGCATGCGCCAGCAATGGACGCGAGGCGCTCGAAATGCTGGCAACGAGACCGTTCGACCTCGTGCTGCTCGACATTACGATGCCGGAAATGGACGGCTACCAAGTGCTCGAGCACCTGAAAGCCGACACAACGCTGCGCAACATTCCGGTTGTCATGATATCGGCGGTCGATGAGATCGACAATGTGGCGCGCTGCATCAGCCTCGGTGCCGAGGATTATCTGGCAAAACCGTTCAACGCGGTTCTGCTGCGTGCCCGCGTGGCCGCGTGCCTGGAAAAGAAGAGGCTGCGCGACCAAGAGGCGGTATATATGCAGCAAATCGAAAACGAAAAGCGCCGAGCCGACGAGCTTCTGTACGCCATCCTACCCGCCGGCGCGGTGCGTGAGCTCAAAGCGACCAATGAGGTCCGTCCCCGCCGATACAATGAAGTCGCGGTGCTATTTTGTGATGTCGTTGGCTTCACAGCCTATTGCGACGAGAATCCGCCAGAGAAAGTGGTGGAGGATCTCCAGGCGCTGATCGGCGAATATGAACGAATCGTCAGTCAGCATGGGATGGAGAAGATCAAGACTATTGGTGACGCCTTTATGGCTACGGCCGGCCTGTTTGACCGCATGCCAGATCCGGTTTTTGCCAGCTTGCAATGCGGGCTCGACATGGTGAGGGCATCACGCCGCATCGAGCCCAAATGGGAGGTGCGAGTCGGCGTTCAATTCGGTCCGGTTGTGGCGGGAATCATCGGGCAGCGGCAATACGTGTTCGACCTGTGGGGCGACACGGTCAATATGGCCTCCCGGATCGCAGCCCATGCTAGCCCTGGGACTGTAGCGACCAGCGGGGCCACGTGGCATCGCATACGCGAGCGGGGTCGCGGGCATACACTGGGCTTCGTAGAAATCAAGGGCAAGGGTCGGATTGAACTGATCGAATGCCAGGAACTTCGTTGAGGGATCGGAACAGCCCTTCGCCATTCCGCCGTCTTGCCAGACTGAGACGTTCCTGGGTAACGGCAAAGGCATGCTGCCTTTTCGGCAGAGATATAAAACCGCTGAAGGTCCGGATAGCCCCGGAAGCGAAGATTAGTGCCGTTTTGCGTAGCTGGTGACTGTACTGCGGCGCGTCTCACCTCGGCCGGCGGATGGCCCGCACTTTACCGCTGCTTCCGCCGCCGCAGAAGAACTGATCGCCGCCATCGGACTCGAGTCCGGAGACGCCGACATCGGCCGGCATAGCGAGCACTTCCAGGACCTCTCCCGTTTCAGGGTCGATTTGCCTGACGTCGCTCTCGTCACCTTCCCAGGTGGCGTGCCAGAGTTCGCCGTCGACCCAGGTGACCCCCGTGACGAAGCGGCTGGACTCGATGGTGCGGAGAATCGCTCCTGTCTCCGGATCGATCTGATGGATCTTGCGGTCCCGGTATTGCCCCACCCAGAGCGTGCCCTCGGCCCAGGCAAGGCCAGAGTCGCCGCCGCCGGGCGCCGGGATCGTGGCGAGGACGCGGCCGGTCTTCGGGTCGATCTTCTGGATGCGGTCCTCGGCAATCTGAAACAGATGCTCGCCGTCGAAGGCGGTCCCTGCGTGCGCGGCAACATCAATGGAGCGCACCGTCTCTCCGCTCGCGGGGTCGAGGGCGTTCAGTTTGTCTCCGGAAGCAAACCAGACGTGCCGCCCGTCGAAGGAGACGCCGTGCACCTGCTCGGCACCCGGAAAAGGTCCATATTCACGGAGAATTTCGGCTGCGGATCTTTTCATGATTCCACCCTGTCGTTTCAGGTTTTCAACTCAGCTCAGGCACGGACCTTAATCACCCGGCAGCGCACCGGGGAGTAACAAGATTGTCGGGAATCCCGGCACGGGCGGGGTCATCCAGCGACGCGCCCGCCCGCGACCATAAGACTGCACCTTGCCTGCTGCGGCAAGCTGCTCGAGCGCCCGCTGTACCGTGCGCGGGCTGGCTCCGAGCGCAATCGCAAGTGCTGAGCTCGACCATGACTCGCCGTCGGCCAGAAAGGCGAGCACCGCCGGATGCTGCTCTTCGACGGGCGGCACCAGCACAGCGATCTCGCAAGCCCGGCGCGGCGCCAACGCAAAGCCTCGCTTCGTCGCCTTCACATCTGCAAGCGTCCGGATTTCCGCGCGCAGCCGCCCGATCTCGACCCGCAGCCGCGCGCGATGGGATTCATCGGCATGTTTTCCCCGGAATGCGCGTGCGATGAGCACGCCCCTCGGCACGTCTCCAGGCCAGGCTTCGCCCAGCGCACGGGCAAGCGCGAACAACACCGGGCGCGTCGCGAGCGGGACGGCCAGCCGCGCGTCCCGCACGATATTCCGGCACGCGTCCACAACAAGCGCACCGGACGCCGGGAGCGCTTCGATCTCCTCGAGCAGGAGGGGGCGTTGCTCACCACGCGCAATCAGACGCGCTGCGGGCGTTATCAGGAGGCGAGATGCTCGTTCTACCTCCGCCATGAGCGCAGGGATATCTGCCTCGCTCGCCGCGTGCCTGGCCCGCGTGAGAGCCTCGCGCGCAGATTTCGTCTGGAGACGCCGAATGGCGATCCCCGCAACCACCAACTCATGGGCGGCCCTCGACGCGGGCGGAAGCGGTGCTGCATCGAGCGTAGCCAGCATACGCTCGGCCTCGTCGAGGCGGCCGATCAGGAGCAGGCGCCGGACCTCTACGTTCCGTGCGTGCGCGGCATTGATGCGGTCGCCGTGGGCTTCGAGGGTCGCCCGCGCTGCGTCGAGCGCCTTCGCAGGCCAGGTGAGATCGCGCGAGACGAGTGCGATCTCGGCCTCGGCGACGACACACCTTGCGCGCGCCACCGCCTCCTTGCGGCCGAACGCACGCGCCGCACTCTTGAGGAGAGCCGTGGCACGGACGAGATCGCCGATCTGCGCCATCGCAATACCTCTGAGCGCAAGTGCTGGAGCGTCGTCGCGCAGGGCGACCCGCTTCAATGCGCCGAGGGGATCGCCTGCGGCGAGGGCGCGTGCCGCGGCAGTGATCAGCGAGTCCATCGGAATCCCGTCACACTTGTAACTCCCACCATTCGATATCCGGCCCTAGTCTATTCACGACCAGCAAGCAACACGCCGCACCGAAAATGAGACGGCGACAGTCAGCCATTGGAGAAGAAAAGATGACGGCACACGTAACCGGAACACGCGAAGAGTGGTTGTCGGCACGGCTCGACCTGCTCAAGGATGAGAAGGAGCTGACACGGCGCAGCGACGCATTGGCGTTGCGGCGTCGGGAATTGCCCTGGGTTCGGATCGACAAGGAATACCGGTTCGAGACCGATGAAGGAAGCACCAAGCTGGCGGATCTTTTCAGGGGCCGCTCGCAGCTTCTCGTCTATCACTTCATGTTCGGTCCCGACTATACGGCCGGCTGCCCGTCCTGCTCTTCGATCGCAGATGGATTCAACGGCATCGTCGTCCATCTGGAGAACCACGATGTCGCCTTCTCGGCGGTCTCGCGCGCACCGCTCGCAAAGCTGCAGGGGTTCAAGCGGCGGATGGGCTGGACCTTTCCCTGGGCGTCGTCGAACGGCGGCGAGTTCAACCGTGACTTCGGCGTCTGGTTTACTGAAGAGCAGCAGCGCGAGGGCAGCATAGAATACAATTTCCATCGCGAGCCGCCGGCACCGGAGCCGCTCGCAGGAAAAACCGTTCAGGAATGGCAGGTGCGTGGCAGCGAGGGACCGGTCGCGCAGATCGCAGCCATGACCGGAACCGACGTTGCCACATATACGCGCGACAGGCCGGGCCTCAGTGCCTTCGTGCTCGACGACGGCATCGTCTACCATACCTATTCCAGCTATGCGCGCGGTCTGGACGGCCTGTGGGGTATGTACCCCTGGCTCGACCGTGCTCCTATGGGGCGCAACGAGCACGGCGTCTGGTGGCGCCACCACGACAAGTACGACAAGCAATTTCGCCGGGGGGATCACAACGATGATTGCTGCTCGGCGTGAAACTTTGGGCTCCTCCGGCGAAAGCGGCAACCTGGCGGCTCTCGGTTTCGCCGATTGGCTATCCCTTGCGGCGGCCCCGACCTTCGCGGTCATGGCGGTGTTGACGTCGGTCTCTGGCGGTACGGACATGATCTGCTCTGCCGCGTCTCATACGTCACCGCTGACCGGAATGGTCCCAATGTACGTGCTGATGAGCGCGTTTCATTTGGCACCCTGGCTGAAGCTGCTCTCCAGCCGGCGAAGCGGAACCTGTCGTCCCGATTCAGCTTTCGCTCCGCAAAGCACCAACGAACAGGAGAATAACGATGCAGGATCAAGTCGTTTCGCACGAGGAGTGGCTGAAGGCGCGCCTTGACCTGCTCACTGGCGGGAAGGAATTCACGCTGGCTCTTATAACAATCCGACGCTGCCGACGAGCGGACTCGTGGTAGACTCGGTGGGTCGCGGCTCCACCAAAAAAAACAAAATAGCGTGGACTGACAGACAGTCTATGGAGCGCTAAATCTCGACTGAGAAAGCGCAACG
>NZ_JABEPH010000210.1:0-10712 GCF_013004495.1 Rhizobium sp. SEMIA 4085 | reverse complement strand
GCCGTCGAGCAACCAGTGCAGTTGCTCGGCATCGAGCGGCACCACCGTCTCCTGCCGCCGCACCAGCGGAACTTGTCTTCCGTCAGCGCCTTCAACACCAGCACAAAGCCCGACCTATCGAAGAACAGCAACCAGGTGCGGCGGCGATTGCAGAAGGCAAACACCGCGCGCTCAAACGGATTGAGGCCAATAGACTGCTCGACCAGGATCGCAAGACTACTGATCCCGGCGCGAAAGTCGATCGGCTCCCGGTGGAGATAGACGCGCAGATCATCAGCCAGCCGGAACATCGCAACGCCCCAACGCTTCGATCATCGCCGACAGAACCGTAAGCGCGATTTTCCCCGCACGTTGACGCCGCCTTTCGGCGTTTGATTTAGGAAAGCGTAGCGCTGGATCAGGCGGCAGTGGCAGTTTTGGGGAAGTTGAAGGGCAGCAGGTCGGTGGTATCGGCGTCGTCGGCGCGCTGAGGCAATTCGGTGAGGACGTGGCGCAACCAGGCTAACGGCTCGACGCGCGAGGCGCGGCAGGTCAGCATCAGGCTGTAGACTACGGCACTGGCCTTGGCTCCATCCACGGTGTCGCTGAACAGCCAACTCTTTCTGCCAGTGGCAAAGATTTTGATATCGCGTTCGAGAAGGTTGTTGTCGATCGGCATCCTGCCGTCTTCGGCGTAGCGCGTCAGATATTCCCATTGGTTCCGAGTGTAGGATACGGCATAGCCAAGCTTGCTGTCCGGCCTTCGGGGCGATTTTATCGAGCCATTCCTTGAGGGCGTTCAGGACGGGGATGCTATGTTGCTGGCGGAAGCGGCGAATGCATTGATCTGGCGTTTCGCCTCTGTCCGGTTTTTCGTCCCGCGCCTGCCTTTCAACCCGGTAGAGCTGTTCGAAGAACCGGAGCGCCTGCTCCGGCGGACCGCCGCCCTTCTTCCTCGCCTTGAGGGCATCGACAAAGCGCCGCCTCGAATGGCCATGCATCCAATATGGGTTGCGCCCTCCAGTGTGCGCCAGGCGGAATAGCCGTCGCTTATCACTATACCGCGGTAATCGGCGAGAAAGGCCTGCGGGTCTATCTGGCCGCGGCCCGGCTGATAATCGAGAAGCACGATCGGCTCGTCACTGTCCTCGCCACTCCGATATGCCCACATATACGATGTGCTGGTGGCCTCCCTATCCTTTCCTTCAGGACCTGAACCGTCGTCTCGTCGCCATGAATGAGGGGCTGTGATCTGAGCCGCAGTTTCAGTGCGTCATAGATGCGATGCAGATGCTTCTCGCTCGAGCCGATCACCCAGTGACCCAGAGCGCCTCGGCTGACAGGAACACCGGCGCGTTCGAAGGCCTGCGCCAGACGGTAGAGCGGTGTGCCGTCGACGTATTTGTGAACAAGAGCAAAGGCCAGCGTCGAGGCCGTAGCGATGCTGCCCGGCAAGGGCTGCGTCGGCATCGGCGCGGTCACAACAGGCGTGTTGATCCCGGTGCGGTCGCAATGACGGCAAGCATATTTGAACCGCACATTTTGTAGGACCTTAGCCTTCACCTCGATATGAAGTTGCTCGGTAACGGTCTCGCCCATGCGGTGCATTTGGCCGCGGCAGCAAGGACAAGCCTTCTGATCGTCGGGAAGGTCATACTCGACGCGCTCGCGCGGCAGATTTTGCGGCAAGGCCTTGCGGCCGCGCTTCTTTCCCGTCGCCCCTTCTGTCGCCGGCAAGCCCGTGTCTGGCAGGGCAACGACATCGCCATCTTCGTTGTCGGCGGCGTCCTCATCAGCGGCCTGTTCAGCTTCATTGGAGAGGCGGTCAATTTGCTTTTCACTCTTCGGCGCAAAACGATGCAGTCGTGCAAGCGCCAGCTCTTCCTCGAGTTTGACGACGCGCTCTGTGAGCTGACGGTTCTCCGCCTGCAGCGCAGCAATACGCGCCATCAACTCTTCAACAGTCGGTTCGCCGGTTCGATTCATCGTAGTTTTGAATCTGAACCGTACCGCCGCGTCAACCGCAGAATTCGCCGCCGTCAGCCAGCAACCTGATATTGCCGCACCGGATGGCGAACCATCGCATCGATATCGATGCCGTCGAGAATCCAGTGCAATTGCTCCGTCGTCAGCCGCATCACCGTTTCCTGACGCCGGGGCCAGCGGAACTTGTCCTCGGTCAACCGCTTCAGGACCAGCACAAAGCCCGATCGGTCGAAGAACAAGAGCTTCATCCGATCGCGATGGCGATTGCAGAAGGCAAAAACCGCTGGAGCAAACGGATCGAGTGCCATCGTCTCCTGGACCAGAACCGCAAGGCTGTTGATACCAGCCCGAAAGTCGATCGGTTCGCGATGCAGGTAGACCTGAAGGTCAGCGCCCAGTCTGAACATGACCCAGTGCTCCCATGATCGCCCTCAATGCATCCACATCACAGCATTCTAGCGTCAACTTCACGCCGTTCGGCAGTGACGCGCTCACCTTGGCTGGAGAGGAAAAAGGCGCAGCCCTTTTGACCCACGCACTCCATCGCAAGTCCCCGGCACATCCACCGCAGCCATGCTGCTCTGTCGCAGCAAGGCCCGATCGGAAGTGCTTTCAATCTGAACCGGGATAAACGCCGGTGATGAGGACGGCGGAAGGGACTGGGTCTCCGTGCGTTTCTTCATCCACTTCCGAAGAAGGTTCGCATTGACCCCATGTTCGAGCGCAAGCTTCGATACCGACACTCCAGGCTCAAGGCAGGCCGTGACAGGACGGTCCTTCGATGCCGGGTCGTAACGGCGTCGCCCGTCCCGACCAACAAGCCTTACCCGTAGTTTCTGATCATCGTCTTCCATCACAAGGTGTCCACCTATTTTGGTGGACATCTAATGCATCAGAGCACTCAACAGCAAAAGGTGCCGGGAAATTCGCGCTTACACAGAACCTGAGCATCCGCATCTTCAAGCTCAGCCGTACACCGTTCGGCAGCGACGCCTTCAGCCGCACCCGTGGCGATGTCGGCCGAGCCGACGGAGCCGGCGGTCGCGCAATCGGCGCGGCCTCAACAACCGGAACAAAGGCCGACGGCGCGCAAGGCATTAGTGGTCAACGCGTTCTCCGCCTGCCGGCGCGGACGCAGCCTGATCCAGTTGCGCAACTGATTGGCGTTCACCCCGTACTCGAGCGCAAGCCCTGCAACGTAAGCGGCAAGGCGAGGCCGTTCAGGCGGCGTAGTTCCACGGCATGAGGGCGTCGATTTCGCTGCTCGGCCAGCCATTGGCGCTGCGCTCGAGGGTCTGGGTGAGCCCGGCAAGCGGATGGCGTTGTTCATCTTTGCCGTCTGCACCAGCGTGGCGATGGTTGCCCAGCTCCTGCCGCCGCCGTCGCTGCCGGCGAAGAGCGAGTTCTTGCGTTTGCTCGCTCGACGATGTTGGAGTCGAGTTCGATGCGGCCGTCGGTGAGGAAGCGTTCGAAGATGGCGCGACGCGAGATGGCATAGCGGAGCGCCTCGGCCAGTTTCGATTTGCCGGAGATGCGCGGCAGGGTTTGCTGCCAGAGGGCGAAGAGGTCCGCGACGACTGCTGCAGAAGCCTCTTGGCGCGCCGCGGCACGGGCATCGGGACCTTGGCCGCGCACGGTCTCTTCGATCTGCCAGAGCGTGGCCATCTTCTCCACCGTCGCCGTTGCAACCTTTGAGCTTTCGCTGGCATGAAGCTCGTAGAACTTCCGCCGACTGTGTGCCCAGCAGCCTGCTAGCAAAACGCCGTCATGGCCGCGATCGGCGCGGACCAGCTTGTTGTAAGCGGCATAGCCGTCGACTTGGAGAATGCCGCGGTAGCGGTTCAGATGCCGGGCGACACACTCGCCGGCTCTACTATCCTCGAAGCGATAGGCCACCATCGGCGGACCACTGCCTCCGAAGGTCCGGTCATCCCTGGCATAGGCCCAAAGCCAGGCCGTCTTTGTCGATCCGGATCCAGGAGCGAGGGTCGGCAAAGTGGCTCGTCGGCGAAGATCCGCTCCCCCTTCTTGATCTCATCAAAGAGGTAGTCGGAGAGGATCTCGAGCTCGAACCCGAGCTTGCCCATCCATTGCGCCATCAGCTTGCGGTCGAGCTCGACCTTGTCGCAGGCGTAGATCGCCTCCTGCCGATAGAGTGGCAGGCCATCGGCATATTTGGAGACAGCGATCTGGGCCAGAAGCGCTTCCGTCGGAATGCCGCCCTCGATGATGTGTGCCGACGCCGATGCCTGGATGACGCCGTCCTCATTTTTGAGGCATACTTCGGCCGGCGATGACGCGGAACTTCGCCGGCACCACATCCAGCCGCTCCGACACGTCCTCGCCGATCAGCACCTTCTGCTTGCCGACATGTTCCGGCAGATCTTCAGGCTCGAGGACCACTTCGACCCGCTCCAGATGCGGTGCGAAGCCCTTGCGCGGCCGCGGCGGACGTTTGCCTTCTGAGCGCTCGCGGCCTTTGTTGACCTGTGCCTTGATCGCGGCGATGCCGGTCTCGATCTCCTCGAAGACAAAGGCCTGCTGCTCGTCGTCAGTGGTGGGGGAGCCGAGCTTTTCCGATCGGCGGCCGAAGCGGGCACGATCGAAGGCCTTCAGGATCTGCGTCAGCCGCTCGATGCGCTCATCGGCATCGGCATTGCGCGCCTTGAGATCAGCGATTTCGCTCTCCAGGGCATCGGCCCGCGCCGCCTTCTCGGCCATGGCAAGCACCATGGCTTTCAGCGCGTCAACATCGTCTGGGAGGTTGAGATCGGGCGGCGTCATCGTTTCGACAGAGCACATTTTGCTCCGGTTTTCCTGCCCTTTCAGGCTGCTGATTCACTTCGCCGCAGGGCTTTTACCCAACAATCTCCGGCGGCTTGACCGGCACGGCCCGAACCCGCTTCCAATCCATGCCATCGATGAGCGTCAGAAGCTGAGCATGGTTAAGCTGGATCCGATTATGGCCGATCCGCGGCCAGCAGAACTGCGATTTTTCCAACCGCTTGGCGTAAAGGCAGACGCCAGAGCCGTCCCACCAGACGATCTTGACTCTGTCCGCACAGTGCGCTTCATAATGCATCCCTCTGTTAGAGTCCGGGCAATCGGACAACTTTATCATATTGATAATCCTCGTAAAACTTCGGGCGTCGATCGACGACACCCTGCACCCCTATCCGGACGGCTTCCGAGGATAATGCTTCGACGGGAACCATCCACGGCGAGCCTGGAAGGATTTGCGTTGCGGGTAAAATTCCTCTCTGCACCAGGCTCTTAGCCGATCCGACACAAATGCCGAGTTTCTCCGCCGCTTTCATCAAGCTGATCATCGGTACGTCCACTTTGGTGGCATCGTATTCGGGAATTGCTAGGCGCTCGCGCATGTCGCGGACACGTACGGTCGTCCAACTCTCGCCATCACCGGTCTTGCAGTGCATTCTATTGAGCGACACCGCAAGTTCCCGATCTGGCCATGTCCACCCAGTTTGCGCAGGGCCTCGACTGCCGACGGCGCCATCTCACTCGGATATCTGCCGGTCTTGACGCGCGCGACGCGGACCTCAGTATGACGACCACCGGTCCAATGGATTAATAGCACGGCCTCGTTGGTCGCATTGTCGAGATTGCAGACGATCTCCTGAACCAGGATATGGATAAGCCGCTGTTTCGTTCGAGTATCTGTAGCTGTCGCATTCCATGCGGTCGGCAGATCATGAGCGAGTTGCAGGAGCCGGCCACGATCGATGGCAGGGCGTGCGGCTGACAAGGCGGACAATTCCTTGATCTTCTGCTCAAGCACCTTCACACGCTCCAGCGCATCATTCCATCGCGCTTCCAACTCACGAGCGACATGCCGCTTGGCTGGGTCCACAAGCTCATACCTGCGACTGGCCAGCAGGGCGTCGTAGCGTGCGCCTTCGAGGTCCCGCTCGATTGCCGCAATGATGTCTCTTTGGGACCGCTCGACTTGATCGGAGGCGAATATTGCCGCTTCGACGGCACGATCCGACACCGCTTCCAGAATCTGGAGGGCGACAGCGCGGTCGACCCTGACGCCGCCAATGCCGATACAAAGGCCGACACCCACATGAGCATCATCGCCGCGGCACTGATATCGATGGGCGTTGCCTTTTGCACTGCCGTAAAAGACGCGCATCATTCGGCCACAGCGGCCGCATCGCATCAGTCCCGTCAAAAGAGCACGGCCGCCACGCGCTGATTTGCGATCGCAATTCTTCTTCATGTGCGCGTTCTCAGTCAGGAGCTTGTAGTTCTCCTCATACTCCCGCCAACTGATGTAACCTTGATGATTATCGCGCAGCAGCACGCTCCATTCGCCCCGGGGTTTACGCACCCCAGTGGCCTTGCGAGCGCGACCATCGACGATCCGCGTTCGCTGCGCGCGTCTTCCGAAGGCGTAGGCGCCCGCATAGAGTGGGTTGTGGAGGATCTGCATGACGCTGTGGTAGGCTGGCGCTTTCCAGACTAGTTTGCAGACGTCGACATTGCGCAGGACGACAGGCATCTTGATATCGGCCGACCGCCAAAAAGACCTGTCGTCCGCTTCCCAGTTCCCGGAATTTGGTAAAGACAAGCCTGATCGTCTCAGCTACGTGTTCGTCCGGATCAATCTCTATCTTGCCCACCTCGCTCCAGCACAAGCCCGGAGGCAGCATGAACCTTAGTTCCCCACGTCCGGCCTTGGAATCGCGGGCGGCGATGCCGCGTTGTCGCATCAAGCTAAGCTCGTACTCCGACATCGTGCCTTTCAATCCAAGCAGCAAACGATCGTTGACAAGCCGCGGATCATAGGCGCCGTCCGGATCGATGACCAGCGTACCAGCAAGCGCGCAAAGGTCGATCAGATGATGCCAGTCCCTACCATTGCGCGCCAAGCGTGATGCCTCGATGCAATAGACCGCACCCACATCGCCGGAGCAGACCTGTGCCACAAGCCGTTCGAACCCAGGGCGCTCCATGCTGCCCGAACCGGAACGGCCAAGATCGTCATCGATTACGGTCACCGATGCAAAGCCGGTCGTTGTGGCAGCTCCAGCAAGGTCATACTGCCGACGCTGGCTTTCGAGATTACTGGTGACCTGCGTCATAATCGACTGCCGGACGTAGACCACAGCCGCACGTCCCAGATGGTCAGGCGTGATCTTCGTGTTCATTTACGCCTCCCGTCTTCGTCGTTGTGTTTACCTCCAATGCCTCCAGCAGAAGATCTGCCAACGCCTCCACCAACCCCTTGACGTTCTTGACCGGCACCTGATGATTTTGGCGCTCCAGCTCCAGGACGAGCTGATCGCGATTTTGATGTCGCCTGCTTCGCATCACCCTTCTCCTTCTTCTTTGAAGGACGGGATCTTGCGCCTCCTTTGCGAGTCGCGCCGAACGACGCCAGCGCGGCCGCCAGTTCGTTGAGGCCAGCGATGCTGATCTCAGGCAGCCCTAGCGCCATGGTGGAGCAGTAGCTTTGATCGAACATCCAATTCGGCAATTCGCGGCACAGATCCGGACGCTCATTCGTGTAGATGCAGGTCAAACTCTTGCCGCGTCTAAACGGCGAGACCTGCACCTTCTTCCCGAACAGCGGGTGCCAAGGATAGGCAATCGTCGAAAAGCGAGAAACGTATGCAGAATGTCGGTCGTTGGGCCCGTTTGGCCCGGAAGACGTAAAGCGCACCGTTGAACGGATCATTGCCGGCATCCCGCACCAGCGACAGCAAGCTGTCCGGGCCTTTGCGGAAGTCCACCGGATGACTGGCGAGGAACACCTTCACGCCGGAGGGGATCATGCCGAACGGACCGCCCGGATCACCCGCTGCAAGTGCGCCTCGTCGACATCTGCGCCGGCGCGCACGACAATGTCGCCAAGGACAACCTCGATATGGAAGGTTCTAGTTCCAGAACTAGGCGCAGACATAGAAGCTCACTTCGGCTCACAACGTGCGCTATCGATATCCGACCGCTAACCCCCTACGCCAGACGGGGTCCCCTTGCCGCTTACCCTGCAACCGACACCCCCGGCTCAAAGCATGCATCGATCAAGCGCTCTTCCTCGACCGGATCAAACCGCCGCTTACCATTACGAAGAGGCATTTTCCGCGGCTGCTTCATGTCAAAGTGTCAAAGCGCGGGCAAAGCAGAAGTTCTAAACGAGCCCCCTGAAAAGCCCGACTGCCAACATCTGGGGACCGTGGGCGTTCGTCGCGCTCATATCAGATCTATTCCGGCGCGCGCCCCACGTCCGCCGGACATAAAAGCCCTCAAACCACGATTATGTCGCCAGCCAACAGGCTGATCGGTGTTGCGGTCCTATTTCGATTGCTGGCGGCTCCTGCTGTCGGCAGCGGTTGAACGCGAGGGAGCAGCGCGGATGGAACCGACAGCCCTTCGGGACCCGAGCCGCACTGGGAATCTCCCCCCGCAGGGCTTGGATAGCACCTCGATCTGCGGTATCGCGAACCTGTGGCGTGGCGTTCCGGAGCGCTACTGTATACGGATGCTGGGGGTTCAAGGTGATATCGTCAGCACTGCCGATCTCGACCACACGTCCGAGGTACATAACGGCGATGCGATCGGCGATTAGCCAGGCGAGCGGCAGGTCGTGAGTGATAAACAGCAGCGCTAGATTTTGTCGGTCCCGCAGGTCGATCAGAGTCTGCAGGATTTGTGCGCGGATCGAAACATCCAGCATCGATACGGGCTCGTCCGCGACAATGAGTTCCGGTTTGACGACAAGGGCCCCCGCTACGACGACTCGCTGACGCTGACCGCCTGACAGCTCGTGTGGAAATCGTGCGAAGAAATCCTCGGGAGGGTTCAAACCAGCGGCCGAAAGAGCGTCGCTCACCCGTTTGGTGAGCTTCTCATTGTTCTCGACGAGCCGCAGCGACCGCAACGGTTCTGCCACCGCGTCGAACACGGTGTGTCGTGGATTGAGCGCTTGATAGGCATCCTGGAAAATCATCTGCACTCGATGCCGATAAGGACGTAGCGCCGAAAAGCCGCGCACGCTTGTCATATCATCACCATCGAAAAGCAACTTGCCGCCAGTTGGCTGCACGAGCTTGGTGATGACGCGGCCTATGGTGGTTTTGCCACTACCTGATTCACCCACGAGGGCAACGATTTCACCGCGAGCGACGGTCAGGTCGACTCCGTCTATCGCACGTACGCCGCCCCTTGGTCGTCCTAAGATACCATCAAACAATCCACCCTGTAGGGGAAAGCGGACTTGCAGGTTCTCTAAACGCAGAATGTCGGCGATGTTAGGCATGAACTGGAACCTTGTCTGCTTGTCTCAACGATCTGTGAAGATGGCAGGCGACCCGTCCTTGGCCGCACCTCTCAAGTTGAGGATCTTCGATCATACAAATTGACATGGCAGACGGACAGCGTGGATGAAATGGGCAGCCTGAAGGGCGCTTCACCAAAGTCGGAGGGTCGCCCGGGATCGGCCGAATTATTCTTTTGTCCTTTGCCGGGCTTGGAATCGATTCGATCAGGAGCCGAGTGTAGGGGTGCTTAGGTTCGGCAAATATCTCTGCGACGGTGCCGTCCTCGACGATCCGTCCGGCATACATGATCATGACACGATCACAGGTCTCCGCAACCACGGACAGATCATGTGTGATCAAGAGGAGAGCGAGATTAAACTTCGATCTCAATTCGACTAGCAGTTTGAGAACCTGCGCTTGGTTAATTACATCAAGGGCCGTAGTCGGCTCGTCACCGATGACTATTGACGGGCTACAGGCCAACGCCATAGCGATCATCACTCTTTGCCGCATGCCGCCAGACAGTTCGTGTGGATAGGAAGCACCACGATCCGCAGGGATACCGACTAGTTCAAGGAGTTCCCTTGCTCTTGCCCTCGCATCGTCACGTGACATGCCATTCAGCATGCACGGCTCGGCGATCTGCTTAATAATTCGGTGAACGGGATTAAGTGCGTTCATCGCTCCTTGAAATACAACGGAGATTTCGCTCCAGCGGTATGGGCGCATCGCTGCATCATCGTTGATCGGCAAGCGCGTACCGCGGTAGCGTACCTCGCCGCCGTTGACCCGCGCGTTGGGCGAAAGCAGACCTGCAATGCTCATCGCAGTCGTGGTCTTGCCACTACCCGATTCCCCAACGAGGGCTACAGCTTGTCCGGCCAGCAGATCAAAGCTTATGTCATGGATGGCACGCAGCGAGATGGCCTTCATCTCATAGTCTACGGAGAGATTGTCAATTGAAAGCAGCGAGGCAGTAGGATTCTGAGAACTTTTACTCATGGAATGGTCCTCCGGCGGGGATTAATTGTATCATCGAGCGCATTGCCCAAGAGGACGAATCCAAGTGAAACAATGAGCACGCACACACCCGGTGCGCCGAGATACCACCAGGCTCCAGCACTGGCAGCGCCGGCGCGTTGCGCCAAGGAAAGCAGAGTGCCCCAGGAAGGCTGTAGCGGATCGCCGAGCCCGATAAATGAAAGAGAGGTCTCGATAGAGATCGCATTGGCAACAACGAGTGCGCCGTTAGCAGCGATCTGCGGCAAGAGGTTGGGCAGGATGTGCCGCACCATAATGCTGAAATCACTGCTACCCACCACTCGTGCCCGATCGACGAAGGGACGTCCCCGAAGGGCCAGAATCTGGCTGCGGATGATACGAGCGATAAAGGCCCAACGAGGGAAACCGATAACCGCAATGACAACGACTAGGAGGAGACGAAAGCAGAGGAGTACGAGG
>NZ_JABEPH010000209.1:0-10723 GCF_013004495.1 Rhizobium sp. SEMIA 4085 | reverse complement strand
CCTGTAAAGCTGAACGCGGTTATACGGCACCGCGCTGGTGGCCATATCGAAGAGCCAGGGATTGCCGTTCTCAACCGGCACCGCGCAGGCGATCGGATTGGTGCCGTGAAAGCGCATCGCGCCGTCATGCAAGCGAACAAAACTGTCGGAATTGCAGAACGCAAAACCGATGAAGCCCTGCCCGGCCGCCTGAAGCGCATAGGCGCCGGCCGGCCCGAAATGCGAGGAATTGCGGATGGCCACGGCGCCGATGCCATGGCGGTCCGCCAATTCGATCGCATGATCCATCGCCACGAAGGTCGCAAGCCCTCCATGGCCATTATCGGCGTCGAGCACACCGACCGCTCCGAATGCCGACGAAAGCGCCACTTTCGGCTGCGGGTTGATGCGGCCCTCGATCAAGCCTTTGACATAGTGCGGCAAAAGCCTGACGCCGTGGCTGTCGATGCCGAGCCGCGTCCCATGCATCATTGCCCGCGTCGCTCCATCGCTGGTAGCCTCGTCAGCACCCGCTGCCATGAAGACGGCGCGACAGAAGCTGTCGATGGAAGCAAGCGTGGCCCTTACCGGCGAAGTCGGATGTTCAGTCGGCATCGGCAAATCACCTTTCACCAGCGCTCGCTGGCCGCCTTGGCGTCGTAACGGGCTCGGGCCGCCAGAATTTCAGCCTGGTTCGATTCCGTCCACCCCACCAGCGCGCGGATGGTTTCGTGCAGAGTGCAGCCAAGCGGCGACAATGCATATTCCTCACGCGGCGGCACGACGGGATAGACCGTTCTCTCGATAATTCCGTCGCGTTCGAGGTTGCGCAAGGTGGTCGTCAGCATGCGCTGGCTGATGCCTTCGATGCTGTTGCGCAATTGCGTGAAGCGGAGCGTGCGCTTTTCCAGAAGAGCGATCACCAGCAGCGACCATTTATCGGCGATCCGATCGAGGATCTGCCGCACCTCGCAGCCTTCGCGCACATCCCATTGCAGGACGTCGTAATCCGCCTCGCTGCTGCAAAGGTTACTCGGTGAGTTTAAAGTGCCTTCTTTCATGGGTCCGGAGCATGGCCTAATTGTTTGATGGTTACAAGAGGGAACTGACTGACGAAAAGTCACTCAAACTCTCTTCATCGTCAACGAAGGACCATGCTTATGTCCACGACCCTTTCTTCTTCCGAAGCAGGCGCTGCACCTATGACGCCGCGTGCTGCAGCGACGTTGATCGTCCTTTGCGGAGCCATTTTTCTTGAGGGCATCGATGTTGCCATGCTCAATATCGCGCTTCCGGCAATCCGGGCCGATCTAAATCTGACGACAACGACGCTGAGCGGCGTGGTGAGCGCCTATGTGCTGGGCTATGCCGGTTTCATGCTTCTTGGCGGCCGTGCTGCGGACATTTTCGGCAAGCGCCGGGTCTTCCTTTGCGCACTTGCCGTCTTCATTGCATTCTCCGGTCTCGGCGGCCTTGCGACGGAAGGCTGGATGCTGCTGTTGGCCCGCTTCGTCACGGGCGCTGCCTCCGCATTCATGACACCGGCGGGGCTGGCGCTCGTCGCGACGAATTTTCCGGAGGGTCCCCAGCGCAACCGCGCAGTGACCATCTACGCCTCCACGGCTTCCGCCGGTTTCTCGCTCGGGCTCGTGCTGGGCGGATTGCTTGCTGCAATCGACTGGCGCTGGGTGTTCTTTGCGCCGGTGATCCTGGCGCTCCTCATCTTTGTCGCCGCAATCAGGCTCATCGCCGACAGGCCGTCTAGAGCCACCAGGGAGCGCTTCGACATTCCAGGCGCCGTTACGCTCACCGCAGCGATGCTGCTTGCGGTTCATGGCGTGACCCGCCTCGAACATCCGGACCAGAACTTGGCATGGACGCTCGGCATATTCGGCGTGAGCGCGGCCCTGTGGCTTGCCTTCTTCCTGATCGAGCGCCTGTCCGCCGCGCCGCTCGTGCGTTTTTCAATATTCCGCTCCGGCTCCCTCGTCCGGTCGAACCTCGGAGCGCTGCTGTTTGCCGGGTCGTTCTTCGGCTTCCAGTTTATCGCGACCCTCTATCTCCAGGAGCTGCTTGGCTGGACGCCGATTGAGACCAGCATTGCGATGCTTGTGATCGGCATCGACGCGGTCGTCGCTCCCATCCTGACGCCCAGGCTTGTCGATCGCTTCGGAAACGACCGCGTGATCTTCGCAGGTTTCGTTCTTGCCGCCATCTCCTACGCATTGCTGTTGGGGATGGAGCTCGACTGGACATATGCCGCAATCTTCCCGAGCATGCTTTTGCTCGGACTGGCCTTCTCGATCGCCTACAGCCCGCTGACAATTGCCGCCACCGATGGCATTCATGAAGACGAACAGGGGCTGGCGGGCGGGCTGGTCAATACCGCCTTTCAGTTCGGCGCAGCGCTTGGCCTGTCGGGTGCAAGTGCGATCGGCGCCTATGTTCTTGGCGAAGCTACATCTGCAGAAGCCCGGCTGTTAGCGCTGCAAACGGCGCTGATCGTCCCGGTCGCAGCTGCCGTGGCTGGCGCACTGATCACTGCCATGGGCATCAGGCGCTGCCGCGATCTGTCCTGCGATCAGGTCATGCCATCCTGAACCCACGAGACGGCCGCGGCTCCAGTCGCGGCCATCAATCGCACCGCACATCCGCTAAGAGCAAATAGTCGTCCGAGCCAAAGGCAACATCGCTTTTGTCGAAGCAAAATCTCTTCGGAAGGATGCGGATCGCATAGCGGCGATTGCAGGCGCCAGGAAAATCCAGCCGGTATTGCCGGCGTTCCATTGAACTCGACGGTTCGGAATGTCTTGCGTGTCCGAGATAGGAGGCGTTCTCTATCAGCCGCACCGAACCGGACAACCCGACCTTCGGGCGAAGCGCCCGGAAATCTTTGCCCATCGTTTCATCCAAACTTGGATAGTCCTTCGCATTCGGCTTTTCGCCTGCCGCAGGAATGAGGCTTTCCCTGACGGCCATGTTGAAGCGCACGTCGTCTCTGCCGGGGACTTCGCCGTAGCTGTTGAGGTACTTCCAGCTCACACGAATACGCCGCTCCGTGGGGAGGCCGGGATCCGGCGGCAAAAAGGTGAGAGCGAGGTCGCCCGGAGCCGATCCGTCACCGCCCGCCCCTTTTCCCGGAGCGGGACAGGGCGTGTAGAGCGGGCGGTAGCCGCATTCCGGCCCGCCGCTGCCCCATAGGCAATCGCTGAGCTCGTGCCACGCGTTAACGCTGATCTGCGATGAGTGCCCGGAGACATCGTTACCGGTTGCCGGAACCATCCAGGGGTGAATCCTGCCGCCGCCCGAGCGCCGTGCCCATTCCGTCCGGTGCATATCCACCTGCCGGAAGTTTTCCTTCTCGGCGCGAAGCTGCAGAAGCTGTGCCCAACTGGGATTGGAAATGAACGGCTCACGCCCAACTGCGTCAGGCACGAGACGCTGCCCGGTCGCCTGTGTCGTCAGCGTGTGGCACTCCGTGCAGTCGCCGTTCGGATCGCGTACCGTGCTTGCGTTCTTCAGTTCGGCCGCATAGGTGCTGGTATAGCCGGACCCAATCACGCGAAAGGGCGTCCTCTCATTGCGGGGTAGTCTTGGAAGATAGGCGCCGAGGCTGAAGGCCCGGGCTCTCGGATCACTTCTGCCGTCCCGATAGCCAATTCTTGCCTGTCCGATATGCGGATTGATGACGTAGGGATTCTTGTTGTCATGGCATGCCGAACATTCAATTTGAAAAGTCGGATCGTAAAGCGCTTCTGCCTCCACCCGCCCGGCTGTGTCGGAATATGCCCGACCGCCCGGCGGAACGAACGGCTTCGACCAGTCGAACACCTCCTGGTCCTTACGGCCGTCGAAGAACACGATCTCGCCGGTGCCCCTGTTGAACCCGATCGAGCCGAAGCGCGAGAATTTCGGATTTGATCGCTGCCAATAAGGGTCGGGCTCAACCTCCAGGCTGGCATTGGATTTGCGGCACAAGAAGAGCCATTCCACATTGCCTTTCACGACGCGGTTCAGACGCGAGTTCAAGCCGCAATAAGTGACGTTGCCGGCAAGCGACGGCTTATCGCATTTTGCAATGCTTGCCGTCCGTTTGACCACGGCGCCGTCCGCATCCCGGTGTTCGAATTCCAGCGGATTGCCCGCCTTGTTGGGGTTTGGTTGCAGGTCGACGATATTGCCGTCGACTTCGAGCGGGATCGTTTTGGCACCCCCACCGGCGCAATCTGCGTCCGGGATCGTCCCGAAAACCGCGCGAGCCTCGTCGCCGAACCGGGTCGTGATGTTGGTGCTGGCCGATGCCGGCTCCCACAGGAAGGCACCGTTCCACCGATCAACGGTTTCGGCGAACTTTTCCTCGGTCAACTCTGGATCGGGAACGTCATCCGCCTTCGGCCGATCCAGGGCATTGGCCGAGGCAAGCGCTGCAGCCCCGATGATGAATGCGAAGCCGACACCCTTCACACCCATTTCCGCACTCCTCCGGCCCAGATGCTTCGCCCGGTTGGCCGCGCCCAAACACGCGAAATCTTAAACCGTCAGAAACCTGATTTACCGCGCCCGCGTCATAACCTTCGGCTCGTCGGTAATGAGCGTAAGCATTTTAAATTTCCAGGCACCGTTCTCCTTGACGAAAACCGCCCTTAAAACCGCGGCATAGTCGAGGGTTGGCACTTCGGTGTCAGCCCGCTGGATGACTGCCAGCATGGCGGACTTTGCTTCGACCGTCCCCGGGGCATTCGGATCGACAATGTTCAGGAGCGTATTGCTTTCAAAGTGGCGGACACGCGATTGCGCGTCATCGAGCTTGAGAAAAAGGCCTTTGAAATAGTTCAACAATTGATCAGGATCATCACTCTTGTCACCTTTGAGCGCTCCGCCTCCGCTGCAGACCTGATAGATGGCATCGCTCGTAAACATCTCGGCGATGACGGATGCATTCTTTTCGTCCAGCGCCCAGAAGTAGCGATGGATCAGATCCATAATTGCTTGGCGTTCGGCCGGTTCGGGATTCGTAATCGGGTATGTCCAGTTCTTGGCGGTGGGGTCGTCACAGACTGGGTCCACTGCCAACGCCGGTCGATCGGATACCAGCCAGATAGCGCAAACCGCCGCCAGCATGAATGCAGCAGGTATATTTGTCGCCCATTTCTCTTTTCGAAGAATAGCCACTTTCCCCTCCTGTTGATCGCGCCTCGATTGAAGATCGGCAGATGCCTTGGACACTGGACTTTGCGGGGTTATTGCCGAACGGCTTTTCTCTCCCAATCACCATAGGTCGTTCGATTGGAATAGAAGCCGCCGCACGCGCGATGCACTGTTTGATGAAGTCCCCAACTGACGGTAAAGTACATTATATCGAAATACTAAGAAAGAAATTGCTAAATTTAGAAGATATGCGTGTTTCGCTTTGCTCAGTGCTCCATGTAACATGGGTCGGACGCGGGACGACGAGACCGGCGGCGTGATTGCGATTATCCTCAGCAGATCACCGTGAATGCCGAAGAACGGATTTCTGGCAGAAAATATGGACGAGGTGGTTTCAAAATGGTTGAACACGCTTGGCCTCAGTCGGCTTGGGGAAGCTTTTGCGCAGGCGCAAATCGATTTCGACACGCTTCGTCTCTTGTCCGACGATGACCTCAAAGAGCTTGGAATCCCCCTCGGTCCGCGCCGAAAAATCCTCTCCGCCATCGCACAGCTGGACGATGCCCACGAACCGCGTCAACGGCCGATGGTGCCTGTGGAACGGAGGCCGCTGACCATCCTGTTCTGCGACCTGGTCGGTTCGACGGAATATGCCTCGCGCCTCGATCCCGAAGACTTCAGCAAGCTGACGCAAACCTATCTCAACCGGTGTGCCGCACTCGTGCATGCGCATGGCGGGTTCACCGCCAACTATATCGGCGACGCGCTGCAGGCATTGTTCGGCTATCCGACAGCGGAAGAGGATGACGCAGAACGGGCGATCAGGCTCGGCTTCAGCCTCATACAGGCGATGCCGCAGATTGAAACGCCTGACGGATCGCGGTTGCAGATCCGCATCGGAATCGCAAGCGGGCTCGTGGTTGTCGGCGATTTCGCTGGAGCGCCCGCGGGCGTGTCGACTGTCGCCTTCGGACCGGTGCCGAACCTCGCCCAGAGGCTGCAGACATTGGCAGCCGCTCAGACAATTCTTGCCGACCAGAAGACACGCGAGGCCGCCAACGGAGCCTTCGATTTTGTCGATCTTGGTGCAAAATCGTTGAAGGGGTTCAGCGATCCGGTGCGAATCTGGCGTGTCGACAAGGCCAGAACGCTGGAAAACCGGTTTGCAAAAAGAACCCACTTGACGAAGCTTGTCGGCAGGCGCGCCGAACTCGACCGCCTGCGTGAGCTTGCAGATGGGATCGTGGCCGAAAAGAGCGGACGGGCGATCCTCATTTCGGGCGAAGCGGGCATCGGCAAATCGCGGCTGATTTTCGAGGCGCGCTCGCGCGCTCCGCACTTTAAGGCTTTGACGCTTCAATGCGCGCCTGCTTATTCCAACAGCGCCTTGTATCCGTTTCTGGATCTGGTTAAGCGTCATGCGGGGATCAACGATGCCGCGCCGGCAACGGCGAATTCGGAACTGTTGGAGGCGATCCTTGTCTCCAGCGATATTCCGCTTTTCCAAACGCTGCCCGTGTTTTCGCGACTGCTGGCAATCGAGCAAACGGATTATCCCTTGCCGGACCTGACATCGAAAGAACAGCAGACGATCGTGCGCCGCTTTTTTGTCGAATGGCTGCAGGGCATGTCGCAGGCAAACCCGTTGTGGCTGACGATCGAGGACGAACAATGGATCGACCCCTCCTCCGGTGACGGGCTGAAAGCGCTGATCGATGAAGTGCGGTTCGCGCCCATGCTGGTCGTCGTCACCTCGCGTGAGGCGACGCTGCAGGCACCTATGAAAAATCCATCGCTGCATGGGCTCCGCCTAAAGCGGCTGACCCGCTTCGAAGCCCAGGCACTTTGCCGCGAGCTGGCGAAGGGCAGCACTATGACCGATGACGCCAACGATTTCGTTCTCGCCAGGGCCGAAGGCGTGCCGCTCTACGTCGAGGAGCTGTGCCGCGCGGTCGCCGACGGCCATGCTGCCCGCATATTGAAGGAAGAACCGGGTGCGACGGCGGACATACCGGTGACATTGCAGTCTTTCCTGCTCTCGCGCCTCGACAAGCTGGGGACCGGCAAGATGATCGCGCAAATGGCGGCGGTCATCGGCAGAGTGTTCAACATCGGCATGCTTTCGCATCTTTCCGGCCTGTCCGAGGAGGCTCTGGTTTCGATCCTGGATCGCCTGATCCAAGCCGGGTTGATCGCGCCGCAACCGGCGATCAACTGGCCGAGTTACAGTTTTACCCATGCCCTCCTGCAAGAGGCAGCCCAGGCTACCCTCCTGCGCGAACGCCGCCGACAATTGCACCATCTTGTCGCCGAAGGTATCGAAAAGCTCTATCCAAGACAGGCCGCCGAGCATCCGGAAGTCCTTGCGCAACATCTCGCTGCGGCCGGGCTCTACCAGCGGGCAGCTGATTGCTGGCTCACCGCCGGCCTCAAGACGGGCGCCACCTGGGCAAAGGTCGAGGCCGCCAATATGTTCACAAACGGGCTGGAGTGCCTTCAAAAATTGCCGCCATCGCGGGAACGCGACCAAAAATGCCTCAAGCTCGAACTCGAACGCGGCGACGTGCTTTATGCCACGTTCGGCTACGTCACACCCGAAGGAAGCGCGGCCTATCGCAATGTCATGTCTTTGAGCGAGAGCCTCGGCGATCCGGAAGCGGGTATCCGCGCCCTCGACGGGCTGTTTGGTACCGCCTTGAATTCAGCGCGGTTCGCCGATGCGGAATGGGCAAGCGACCAGCTACTCGATATGGGGCGTCAGCAACTGAATTTGAAAGCCCTGGTCCTCGGCATGCAATTCAAGGGCATGTGCCTCTTTTCGCAGGGCAGGCTCGAAGAAGCCCGGCAATATCTGGAGGAGGCTCTCGAGTATCGCGCGAAGGCAGACGAGGTCGGCAGCGATTTTCCGAACATGACGATGATCTATCTGTCATGGACACTGCATCTGCTTGGACATCACGAGCGCGCCATCATGCTTTATCACGAGGCCGAGCAGGATGCGCGCCAGCAATCCGATTACGGGTTGGCGGGCTGGCTTGGAAACGGCTGCGTTCTGATGGCCCTGCGCAAGAACGTGGGCGCCTTGCAGGCAATGGTGGACGAGTTGGGGCCGCTCGCCAAGGCGAATGGCTTTCAGCTATGGGCGAATCTTGCATCATTCTTCCAGGGCTGGGCGATGGTTCATGCCCATCACGACGGCCGGGGCTTGCAGCAGATGCGCGCCACCTGCGACAACCTCGGCGAACAGCAGATAGACAAGCCCTGCTATCTCGGCCTGCTGGCAGAAGCGAGCCTCGCGCTCGGCGAATTCGAAGCTGCCGCCCGTCTCATCGATGAGGCGCTGGCGCTGACCAAGAAGACAGGCGAGCATTATTTTACAGCGGAACTGCTCCGGCTCGCAGGCGTGGCGAGCCTATATCTTAAAGGCGATGCTCACTCCGCCGAGCGCGCGTTCCGCAAGTCGGCAGCCTTCGCTCAAAAACAGGGCGCAAAGACCTGGGAATTGAAGGCCACGCAAAGCCTTGCCGAACTCCACCGCTCGACCGGCCGGAAAACCAGAGTGGAACGGCGCCTAGACGCCATTACCGGATGGTTCGAAGGGCAGAATAAAACGGCAAGGATGTAATCCGTCGGCTACAACGTGGTGGCGATCTGTTGCGGCAGATGAGTTATTCTGCGGGCCAACCGCAGGGCCCGCGAGGGAATAAACCACCCCGCTTGCGATGCGCAGGTAAGGCCATATGCCAAAAGCAGCGCGACATATACGGCAATGCTGGTTGAAGGCTTACCCTTCGGCGTCTCAATCCACGCGCCTGATGACACCGATCTTTTCAACGACCTCCTGAAACGTGAGATTTCTAAGAAGGCGAGCTGTCTTGAGGTTTGCCCCAAGGACGTTCAGTGAGCACTCTACAGCGTTAAGGGGTGCCAAAAGTAATTCGCTTTTCCATGATACCTTGAGAGCTCCTTATGTGCCGTAAAGTAACCTCAAGAGAACATTTGCAGCATGTCAACCGATGTCAGCTCCAGGTGCCGTCAAGGTAAAGCACACAAACCGCGGAAGAAGGAACGGTCCTTGTGGCAACCGAGAACAAGCGGCTTTCCATGTTCCGGTCTACATCGAGGAGCGACAGGAGCAGCTACCGACGCCCAAGGTCAAGATCAACAGCGAGAAGAATGGTTACAAGCCGCGGGGTCGCAAGCCAGTCGGAAGACTGATCTCGTCAATGATACCGATGTCATTGCAAAACAGCAGAAGGCGCTCTACCGCCCGCCGAGTGATGCGCTGCCATGGCGGATTCCCTCAAGCACAAAGCCTGGTCTACAGGTGCTTCGGGCTATGCCGCTGTCACTAGCGGCTTCGCGCGCTCGATCCGGGCCAGTTCCTTGGGGCTATGCATGGCATCCCATAAGTCGCTGCGCCGCTGCACGTTGAGCCAGAAATCCGGGCTGTTACCAAACACGCGCGCCAGGATCAGCGCGGTTGCCGCCGTCACGTTACGCCGGTCGTTGCACAATTCGTTCACATGCTTGCGCTGGACGCCCATTGCCTCGGCCAAGGCCGCCTGCGTCAGGTCGAGCGGCTGCATGAATTCTTCCCTCAGGATTTCGCCGACGGTCGCCGGCTTCCGCTTGGTCATCAACATCTGTCACCTCATCGATAGCTATGGCCGTCAAGATCGACCTCGGACGCCTCGCCACGACTGCCATCCCATCGAAAAACAACCCGCCATTGTCTGTTGACGTGGATTGAATGCAAACCCTCGAGATTGCCGCGTAGTTTCTCGAAATAGTTACTGGGCGGCACACGCAAGTCCTGATCGGTCGTCGCGTCGTCGATCATTTGGAGTTTGCGGAACAACCGGCTTTCGAGGTCGGCTGGAATGTTCCGGGAGTGGACATCCTCCACAAAGCAGGCCCGCAACCATTCGTCCCGAAAACCGACGATCATTCATGTCTCCAGATTCGAGTGAATGTACCACTCCACGGGTCATTCTGCAAGCGCGGGAAATAATCGTGTACGCTTTGCCGGTCTTTATGAAGGTCACTAATCTGAACTTCGCAGTTGCCCCTGTCGCCTGATGCAAGGGAATGAGCGACTGATCTGACACCCTCAAAACTTGAGCCGTGGCGCGTCTCACCCGCCCCCGCCCCCTTGCAACCCGGCCCAGCCGCTCAGGCCGGGGGCTTTCGTCAGCGCAAGCGGAGAGGTCGAGTGTCGCATTTCTAAATGGATGAAGACGCTGGATGTGACGTTCTACTTTGCGCCCAAACGGACATTCCAACCTCGCCGCCACACGGGCCATCTACGGAAAGCACGGACGTCGTGCGCTCTGCAAAGGCTCGAGCGTCATCACGAGCAAGGCGGTTCGACTTCACCTGGCCGTCAAGCAGGCCATATCCGACGATGGCTACCGAACGGCGAACTGGCGGAAAAGCGTGCCGGACATCCCGGGGATGAAGGCCACCGGCACTGCTCGACGGCAACACCGGCAGCCGCAGCGCAGAAAACATGGCCCAGGGACGAAAATAGAGCCCGATCGGATATTTTTGCGTGGAGGCCGTATGTTGGAAAGGCTTCGTTACCGGGCCAGAG
>NZ_JABEPH010000208.1:0-10733 GCF_013004495.1 Rhizobium sp. SEMIA 4085 | reverse complement strand
ACGGCACAGTCCCCATCGTGCCCGAGGCGGCAGCCCGTCGCGGCATTCCCGTGACCCACCAGCCGAAGGTTCGGGCCGCGGACACGGCCGACATGACCCTGGCGCTGATCCTCGCCGTGCCCCGGCGCCTCGGCGAAGGTGCACGGGTGCTTACCGACAAGCCCGGCGAATGGGCCGGATGGTCGCCGACCTGGATGCTCGGCCGGCGCATTCACGGCAAGCGCATCGGCATCGTTGGCATGGGCCGGATAGGCACGGCCGTCGCGCGCCGCGCCAAGGCATTCGGCTTGTCGATCCACTATCACAACCGCAAGCGGGTGAGCCCGGCGACCGAGGACGAACTAGAGGCGACTTATTGGGAAAGCCTCGACCAGATGCTGGCACGGGTCGACATCGTATCCATCAATTGCCCTTCGACGCCCGCAACCTTTCACTTGATTTCCGCTCGCCGCCTCGCGCTGCTGCAGCCGACGGCCTATATCGTCAACACGGCGCGCGGTGACGTCGTGGATGAGAGCGCCCTGATCAAATGCCTGAGAGAGGGGAAGATCGCGGGCGCCGGGCTCGACGTTTTCGAAAACGAACCTGCCGTCAACCCGAAGCTTGTCAAACTTGCGAACGAGGGCAAGGTGGTGCTGCTGCCGCACATGAGTTCGGCGACGATCGAAGGCCGCATCGATATGGGCGACAAGGTGATTATCAACATACGCGCCTTCATCGACGGCCACCGACCGCCGAACCGCGTACTGCCCGGCCGCTAAACGGCGAGAACCTTGCGCATTTCGATATAGGTGACCCGATCGAAACCCGGATGAGATTTTTCGGCCGTCTTTGCAAAGCCCCAGGCGGCAAAGACTGAATGGTTGCCGGTCAATTCGATGCGCGTATCGAGCCGCAGCGCAGATAACAGGCGCTCTCTCGCAGCCGCCTCGGCTACCTGCAGCAACAGCCTGCCGATACCCCTTCCCTGCGCCTCCGGCGCGACCGCGAGCTTGCCGAGATAAAGACATCCCGGCTCAGGCCTCAAGAACATGCAGCCAAGCAGATCCTCGTCTTCAAGCACGACGTAGCCGATCTCGTTTAGGGTTTTCTCGGCAAGCGATTGCGGTGTCAGGCTCAAGGCCGAAGACGGCGGATTGATGCGGCCATTCATATAGGCGAAGGACGAGAGGATTAGTTGCAGCAACTCGCTCCAGCGGTGAAAGTTCTCATCGATCGGGACGATCTTCATGAAACGCTCGGCCCTTGCGCGCGGCGGCGCTTGTAACGGACGCTGTCGAAACGGGCAGACAGCGCATCGTAGAGCAGCAACCGGCCGATAAGCGGCTCGCCGGCGCCGGTAATGAGCTTGATCGCCTCCATCGCCATCAGCGTGCCGATGACACCGGTCAATGCTCCGATGATGCCGGTTTCGGCGCAGGCGGGAATGAGGCCCTCCGGCGGGATTTCCGGAAAAAGATCGCGATAGGCGGGATTGAGCGAGCCATCTTCGGCTCGTTCGTAAGGTTTCAACACAGTCAAGGAACCGTCGAAACGGCCGACAGCGCCGCTTACGAGCGGAATTTCCGCTTTCTCAGCGGCATCGGCTGCGGCGTAACGCGTCTCGAAATTGTCCGACGCATCGATCAGCAAATCGAAGCCAGAAAGATGGCGGCGGGCGGACTCCGACGAAAAGCGCTCTTCGAAGCGGATGATGTTCACATGCGGATTCAGCCGGGCGATTGCAAAGGCGGCGCTTTCCGTCTTCAGTTCGCCAATTGTGCCGGAGTCATGGATGACCTGCCGCTGCAGATTGGAGAGCGAAACGCGATCGTCGTCGGCAATGCCGAGTGTGCCGATCCCGGCAGCTGCCAGATATTGCAGAACCGGTGCGCCAAGCCCGCCCGCGCCGATTACCAGCACACGCGCGGCCTTCAGTCTTTGCTGACCCGCCCCGCCGATCTCAGGCAGCAGAATATGACGCTGATATCTTGCGATTTCTTCCGGGCTCAAAGGTTCCATGGACGCAATGCTATCATGGCCTGAAGGCGCGGGGAAAGCGGCATCCGTCATTCGAAGACCCGGCCCTCGGCAACAGTGAAGAATTGAGCGCGGTCGCCGAGGAGAGAAAACATCGAGCGATCGGTGCCGGTCATGAAAGCCTGGCCGCCAAGCGCATCGATGAGATCGAAGAGCGCGCCACGGCGGGCCTCGTCGAGATGGGCGGCGATTTCGTCGAGAAGCAGAACCGGCGCATGGCCGGTAAGATTGGCGACGAGCTTGGCATGGGCGAGGATCAGGCCGACAAGCAGCGCCTTCTGTTCGCCCGTCGAGCAACGCTCCGCCTCCATCTGCTTTTCGCGGTGCCGGACCAGCAGATCGGCACGGTGCGGGCCGTCAAGCGTGCGGCCGGCGCCGGCGTCGCGATAGCGGTTTTCAGCGAGGATCGCGGCATATTCATCTTCCAGGTCTACGGAAGGGCGCGCGAACTGGCCATCCATGAAACCGGAAAGCTCGAGTGTGGCGGAGGGGAAGGGCGAGGTTTCGCGCGTTTCGTCTATCAGGCGGGCAAGCAGGCCGAGCATTTCCTCGCGTGCAAGCGCCATGGCGATGCCGAGGCTTGCCATCTGCTCTTCGATGCCCGAGAGCCAGGAGGGATCGAAACGGCCATCGTCCAGGAGCTTGTTGCGGCTGCGCATGGCGCGCTCGAAATCGGTGGCGCGGCGACCGTGTGCGGGATCGAGCGACAGCACGAGGCGGTCGAGAAAGCGGCGCCGGTCTGAAGATCCGCCGGCAAAAAGGCCATCCATGGCAGGCGTCAGCCAGAGCACGCGCAGATGATCCGTCAGCTCGTCGGCCGTCTTTACCGGCGTGCCGTTGATGCGCAGCTTGCGGCCGGTATTTTCATCGCTAGTATCGATGCCAGTCCCGATTTCGACCTCACCTTCCATGCCGTCAAGCTCGGCGAAGATCGAAAACCCCGCGCGCGCCCCGACCCGCGTAACATCTGCATAGGTGGCACGGCGAAGACCGCGGCCAGGCGAGAGGAAGGAGACCGCCTCCATCAGATTGGTCTTGCCGGCACCGTTATCCCCCGTCAGCACGACATGCCGCCCGTCGAGCACGAGCGAAGCCGCCGCGTAGTTACGGAAGTCGGTCAGCTTCAGAGAGGAAAGGGAAACCTTGTGGGGCATCGAATATCCGGATTCGGGGCATTGGGGCAGAGCTATGCCGAACGGCAGTTCATGGCAAGGGTCGGTATGAGACAAGCCGCTTTATGACTGCGGGGCGGATGCTAGAATGGTTCGCCTGGGAAACGACACCGCGCCGACCGGCACCGAATATTAAAATGGCTTATCCCGTTGGCACAGGTAGAGACCTCTAGCAGTATATAGAGGAAGTGGAAGTCCGTTCCCAGGTCGAGGGAGAAGCGGTCCTCAGGCTGCCCGAGAGGGCGCGGAATCAAACGAAGGTCAGGATCAGTTCGCCAAGCTATTTCGCATCAGCCAGAGCGCTGGCTGACTGAGGTAGCAAACGCCACCAGCGCAAAGGGCAGCATTCGGCCCGAGGACTAAGCCGCTCGCGCAGCGGGGTGGTCCTCTCCTCCGTCATGGGAACCTCCTGTCTGATGATTGAGAAGACCCCAATCGTGAGCCAGGATCGCAAACCCACAAATGCACGGCGTTCAGATCATTGCTGCACCCTCACCACGGGCGCCAGTGCCGCGCGAGCGGCTTAGTCCTCGGTAGCTTTCTGCCGTACGTCTCATCGATCAGAACGTGCAGGTGGTGCCAACAGTGGACATTCCTGCATTATAGATCGCCCACATGGCGGCAACGACGTCTTCGGCTCCCTCTTAGAGCCGCCGTTGCCGCACTTCCGCGCGTCGTCTCCTTATGCGGTCATCAAATCGATGACCCGCATGATCGCGACCGAATTGCTCGTGTTCTGGGTGCCTTCTGTCGTATCGGCATTAGCGCAGGTCCAAACATCGCCCTTCTTGACCGTGAACTTTTTTTCGTTCTGAACGACCGAAAGTTGTCCCTCAGTCATATGGCAGAGCATGTCGTTCTTCATGATGTCGTCCGGCGTCTTCGCCCCAGGTTGGATAACAACATCCCGCAGTTTCACCATTTTATAAGCTGGTATGACCGAAGCCCGCTCGCCGAGCGCGACAACTCTGACACCGGGTCCGATCTCCTCGCCCTCATCGGGGCCGTAAGTCTGGGCGGCTGCTGGCGTCGCCCAGGCGATCAGTGGCGTTGCGGCCGTTGTAAGGCCGAGTGCGAGCGTGGTTCTACGACTGACGGCTTCCATTGTGTCCTCCCTAGCCAATTTGTTAGAATGCATATTAAGGATTTCTAAAACAACCTCGGCGCGATCATGGAGGTTGTCAAATCAACTCTTTGGAAATGGCTTGCCGCGTCCTATGGAGGCGTACGGCAAAATTCCGCCAATTCGATCATGCGGCAACCGCTAATGATCGCCCGCAACGGGGGCAAACCGATCGGGCCTTCCGCTCGCATTCCGGCCGTCCTGACGTTGGCGGAGATTGTGGCATTTGCCGCGTCGGAAACAGGCTTTCGCTCATTCATCCCGCTTAAATACTGAAGCGTGGGAGATACGTCATCCTCCAATGCTAGATGCTGTTAACACCTGTGCGATCGGGATAAGCCCTATATTAAACTTGAAATCTGGAGATCTTGGTGGAGCTAAGCGGGATCGAACCGCTGACCTCTTGCATGCCATGCAAGCGCTCTCCCAGCTGAGCTATAGCCCCATCAGGGTGGTCCGGTATTTTGCCGGTCCTGGGATAATCCGTGGCATATGCCTGGCGGAGTGGCGGCTTCTTACTTGCGGTTTTCGCAGATGGCAAGCCAAAAAAACCGGCCCGGAGATTTTTTGTCGTCCGGGCCGCGCTTTAGGATCAGACTTCGTCTTCGTCACCGGTGACGCCGATGATGTCGCTCATGTCGTCATCTTCATCGTCTTCGTCGGCTTCGAGGAAGGTATCGTCGTCATCGCCTTCGATTTCGACGTCGTCATCGCCGATATCCGGGATATCATCGCCGGATGCGCCTTCATCGGCGTCTTCCAGCGATACGAGTTCGACTTCGGTGTTTTCGGTATCGACTTCCTGAACCTCGTCTTCTTCGGCGACCTCGGCTGCTGCGGCCGAGGTTTCCTGGAAGAAGGACAATGGGTAGGACTTTCCGGTATAAGGAGAAACAATCGGATCCCGGTTCAGATCGTAGAACTTCTTGCCGGTTTCCGGATCGGTACGCTTGGTTCCAAGTTCCGCTTTCGCCACTATAAGCCTCGTGAGAATGGCCGAATGCTAAATTCGGCAAATGCCGTTCAAACCGGCGTTTCATCGGAATTTATAAGCCGGTCCCCATAATCGTTGCAGCCAACGATGTCAAAGCTAAACTTCGCGCTGCAATCAGTATGGTGAAATGATCGTCAGATGACCGGCAAATAACATTGTGTTAGGTAGCGCCGGAAACGATAAGTCATCGAGAAACAGATGTATCAATCGCCCCATTTCAGGGAAGATGATCTGGTGATACCGCACCAGCTAATCCGCGCCCATCCATGGATCGTTTGCGATGCACCTGAGGATTTTATCCGAGCGCAACTGAAAGGCATCATCGGCGTCGAAATCGAGATTGCGGCGATCGAAGGCAAGTGGAAGGTCAGCCAAAACCGGCCAGCCGGAGATTGCGAATGCGTGGCGGCAGGCGTCGGCGGGACGACTGGTGAGGCCGAGATACTGGATCTTGTGAAGCGCTACGGCAGGCTGGAAGGAAACCATTGAGCAAGACATTTACAATCGCCATCGACGGACCAGCAGCCGCGGGCAAGGGCACCCTTTCGCGGCAGATCGCCGATGAGTACGGCTTTCATCATCTCGATACTGGTCTGACTTATCGAGCGGCTGCGAAGGCGTTGCTCGATGCCGGCCTGCCGCTCGATAACGAGCAGGTCGCCGAAAAGATGGCCCGCGAGGTTGAACTGGGCGACCTCGAACGCGATATACTTGCAAAGCATGAGATCGGCGAAGCCGCCTCAAAGATTGCCGTCATGCCGGCCGTGCGCCGGGCGCTGGTTGAGGCGCAGCGGCGGTTTTCGGAGAAGGCTCCCGGAACAGTGATCGACGGACGTGATATCGGCACCGTCGTATGCCCGGATGCGCCGGTGAAGCTTTATGTGACGGCTTCCCCGGAGGTGCGCGCCAGGCGCCGCTACGAAGAGATCATCGGCAAGGGAGGAACGGCGGATTTCGATGCGATCTTCGAGGACGTGAAGCGACGCGACGAACGCGATATGGGACGGGCCGACAGCCCCTTGAAACCAGCGGAAGAAGCACACTTGCTTGATACGTCGGAAATGAGTATAGAGGCCGCGTTTCAAGCTGCGAAATCGATCATCGACGCAGCATTGAGCCGAAATAACTGAATTCGAGCGATCGTTCCGTGCTTTTGCCGGAAAGCGCTTTATTAAAAGCCTGAAATTCCGTCCAAGCGCCGGATTGCTTCCTTGCAAGGAGGCGGACTGGGTTCAGGCCCGTTTAACACGAACCAACCGGCGCATACGTGGGCCTTGTCAGTATCAAAGGTCACGCAGGAGATTTTATGTCAGTAGCTACTCCCTCTCGCGAGGATTTCGCGGCCCTTCTCGAAGAGTCCTTTGCCAAGAACGATCTGGCTGAAGGCTATGTCACCAAGGGCATCGTCACCGGCATCGAAAAGGATGTCGCCGTTGTCGACGTCGGCCTGAAGGTCGAAGGCCGCATCGCGCTCAAGGAATTCGGCGCGAAAGCCAAGGATGGTTCGCTGAAGGTCGGCGACGAAGTTGAAGTGTATGTCGAGCGTATCGAAAACGCGCTTGGCGAAGCGGTTCTGTCGCGCGAGAAGGCTCGCCGCGAGGAAAGCTGGATCAAGCTTGAAGCAAAGTTCGAAGCCGGCGAGCGCGTCGAAGGCGTAATCTTCAACCAGGTCAAGGGCGGCTTCACGGTCGACCTCGACGGTGCGATCGCCTTCCTGCCGCGTTCTCAGGTCGATATCCGTCCGATCCGCGACGTTTCCCCGCTGATGCACAACCCGCAGCCCTTCGAAATCCTCAAGATGGACAAGCGCCGCGGCAACATCGTGGTTTCGCGCCGTACGGTTCTGGAAGAGTCCCGTGCCGAGCAGCGCTCTGAAATCGTTCAGAACCTCGAAGAAGGCCAGGTTGTTGACGGCGTCGTCAAGAACATCACCGACTACGGTGCGTTCGTTGACCTCGGCGGCATCGACGGCCTGCTGCACGTCACCGACATGGCATGGCGCCGTGTGAACCATCCGTCGGAAATCCTGAACATCGGCCAGCAGGTCAAGGTTCAGATCATCCGCATCAACCAGGAAACCCACCGCATCTCGCTTGGCATGAAACAGCTCGAAAGCGATCCGTGGGATGGCATCCAGGCCAAGTATCCGGAAGGCAAGAAGATTTCCGGTACAGTCACGAACATCACCGACTACGGTGCCTTCGTCGAGCTGGAGCCGGGCATCGAAGGCCTGATCCACATCTCGGAAATGTCCTGGACCAAGAAGAACGTACACCCCGGCAAGATCCTGTCCACGAGCCAGGAAGTCGAAGTCGTCGTCCTCGAAGTCGATCCGTCCAAGCGCCGTATTTCGCTCGGCCTCAAGCAGACGCTGGAAAATCCGTGGGCAGCATTCGCCCGCAATCATCCGGCCGGCACTGAAGTCGAAGGCGAAGTCAAGAACAAGACCGAATTCGGCTTGTTCATCGGTCTCGACGGCGACGTTGACGGCATGGTGCATCTCTCCGACCTCGACTGGAACCGTCCGGGCGAGCAGGTCATCGAAGAGTTCAACAAGGGTGACGTCGTCAAGGCAGTCGTTCTCGACGTCGACGTCGAGAAGGAACGGATCTCGCTCGGCATCAAGCAGCTCGGCAAGGATGCGGTTGGCGAAGCAGCTGCTTCCGGCGACCTGCGCAAGAATGCAGTCGTTTCCTGCGAGGTCATCGCAGTCAACGACGGCGGCATCGAAGTGAAGCTCGTCGACCACGAAGACATCACGTCGTTCATCCGCCGCGCAGACCTCTCGCGCGACCGCGACGAACAGCGTCCGGAACGCTTCTCGGTTGGCCAGGTTGTTGACGCCCGCGTCACCAACTTCTCCAAGAAGGACCGCAAGATCATGCTGTCCATCAAGGCGCTGGAAATCGCAGAAGAGAAGGAAGCTGTCGCTCAGTTCGGTTCATCCGATAGCGGCGCTTCGCTCGGCGACATCCTTGGCGCGGCTCTGAAGAACCGCGGCGAGTAATCGTTAAGCCTTTGAAATCAAGATCCCGCTGGAGCGATCCGGCGGGTTTTTTGTTTGCTTATTCCCAGCCGGCCATGCGCTGATAGAGTGCGTAAACCGGATCGGCGACGGTATTTCCTGATGCTGTGGCGTCAACCTCGGGCAGATCCTGCGGCGCGACACCTTCCGCTCGTTGCTCGCCTTCAGCCTCTGGCTCCTGACGCTCTCCGCCTGTGTTGGCCTGCTGCTCGCCCTCGGAGCCACTTCCTTCGTAGTCGCGACGATGCATTTCCCCGTCGCGGCGTTGGGCACCGTCCTTGGCGAACTGGTAAGGATGCTGGGCGTATGGCATTCCATCAATTGGCTTCAGCAAACCTGACTTCTGCACGGCCTCTGCAATATCGGCAGGAAGAACCTGCGGCTGCGCCACGATGTCTTTCTGCTGATGGATGATCTGTGTGGGTCCGGCAACCGGTAACCGCGCAGTCACCACTGTCTGCTGCAGCTTCGCAGGGACCGCGGCTTCGGAAATGTCTGCCGGAGCCGGTTCTGCCTCGGCCACCATGTCCCCGGCTGGCCTCTCGGTTGTTCCAGGCACCTCTGCCAAATCGTCGAGGAGTGTTGCCGTGTCCTGCTCGCCGATGATTGCAACGATGAGCTCCGAAGCTTCTTCGGTCATCGAGGCAAGAACACCGGTCCAGACTTTCGGAATAACCGGCTCCGAAGGATCGGAGCGCACCGCCGGGATCTGAGCTTCAACGTCTATTGGCTCGTCGATCAACTTCGGCGTATCCAGCGAAACCGGATCCTCGGCCTGCAGGTCAACTGCATCACGGAATTCGAGAGGGTTGTCCTTTGCGCGTGCAGGCTCTTCTAATGCCGCCTCGACGATTTTGACCGGTTGCTCCGCCAATTCGGCAATGAGCACAGCTGGCGCAAGCGGCAACGCTCTCTGGGTTGGCGGGGAGGCCTGAGCTTCCCGTACGGGCGATTGCTGCGCCTTTGCGATTGGCAGCAATTTCTCTTCCTGGATTGCGATGTTTGGCCGCGCTTCCGGGCGCAGAGGCGAAGCATCGTTCTGGCGATAGGAGCGAACGACGGCGCGGGCCGCCAGATCACGATCCTTATGACGGATCGTTTCCAGATAGGCGATCACACGGGCGGCCTCCGGACCGGCCGGGTTCTTCAGTGCCTCAGCAATCAACCGCAGCGGCAGAGTATGACCGGCGCCTGCAAGCTGGGTCTCAATCTCGTTGATCCGGGCGGCCGGAAGCGTCTGGATGGCTTCTGCGAGACGCGATGCAAAAGCGAGATTGCTCTCCAATTCCCGGCGCGGCAGCGGCAGCGCGCGGGAGGCGGCATTGATGGCATCGAGCAACACGTCGAACATGCGCGCGCGAGCGGCTGCGAGAAGGATATTGAGCTTGCCGGCAATCGCTGAATTGAGGTCTGTGGCTTCGACTGCCTGGACAGGCGTCGGCGCAACGACTGAACGACCGAGCCCGTTGGCAGAGATCACTGCAGTTTGGCCGTGGGAGGAAAGGCTTGCATTTGACGCTGCACGAACCGGAGTCAACATGGCATGCTCCTTTTGTCGCAAAGTGACGATGGAAGCAGATCACAAGAGGACCGCGCTCATCCGGCCCCTCGCATTCTCCCGCAGATCCTCCTGTCCGCATGGCGCGTCATCGCACCGTCGAATGCATAAAAATTAGCGGTAATCTTACCGAAGTCTCGTTAATGAAACGCTAACGGCCGGGCGGGGGTGAAATCCCGCCCGGCCGCCGCAGGCATGTTTTTGGCCTCAAGGACGTCAGCTATGGGCGAAGATATCCGCTTCTTCCCAGCCGAGCAGATCGAGTTTGGCGCGGGTCGGCAGGAATTCGAAGCAGGCGGTTGCGTGGTCGATGCGGCCGTCGCGGATCAGCCGCTCGGTCAGCTTGTCGCGCAACGCATGCAGATAGAGCACATCGGAGGCGGCATATTCGAGCTGCGCCGGCGACAGGGTCGCCGCTGCCCAGTCCGACGACTGCTGCACCTTGGAGATGTCGACGTCCAGCATTTCCTTGAGATTGTCCTTCAGGCCGTGGCGATCCGTATAGGTGCGGCACAGGCGCGATGCGATCTTGGTGCAGAAGACCGGCGCCGTGGTGACGCCGAAGGTATGGAACAGCACAGCGATATCAAAGCGTCCATAATGGAAGATCTTCTGGCGAGCCGGATCGGCGAACATGGCGACGAGGTTGGGCGCTTCCTTCTGTCCCGCGGCAATGCGGATGACATCGGCGGTGGCTTTGCCCGACGAGAGGGGCCCGACGCAGAGACTGAGGCGGGGCGGCACGGGGGCGCGGGGTGCTAGATAGAGCGCGCGCGGTGCCGCTAACACGGCGGCGTCTGGAGGTGGCATATTGCCTCCGTGGTGCACGCTGGTGGTGGAGA
>NZ_JABEPH010000207.1:0-10798 GCF_013004495.1 Rhizobium sp. SEMIA 4085 | reverse complement strand
GTTGATGGGTCCATGTTGGTTTTCCCAGCATAGGGCAGCGGCGCAACCCCTATCGCCGGCATGCCAGCTTCGAGGCATGCGGGCTATAAACGCCTCGCGGGCTACTGCCGCGGGCGTCGTTCGGTTTAATGCCCGCCTGCAAGCCGAGACAGCGCGATTGTGGAAAGGGGAAGCTTCGTAGCCACTGTCAAAGGTACGGTCCAAACCGGAGTGCAGGGTTACTTTCAGCGGCAGGGTCCAAAGCACGTCGTGATACGCCATCTCTTGTAGTGCGATAACTGGGTCTGGGGAGCCAGCAGCAGTTGGAACAGATGATCGAGGCCGTGCCCTTCAGTATCCTAAGCTTCGCGCCATCGGGCGAGCTGACCTATGTCAGCAAGCGATATCAGGACCAGGCCGGTGCGCCGACGACGCAGATCAAGGACTTCGATGCGCTGGCTCGGGAAGTGGCTCACCCCGACGACTTTCCGACAATGTTTGCGCGGGCAAAGTGAAAGGCTTTGCGACCGGCAAGCCCTTCGTCAACCGGTTTCGCCGGTGCCTGAAGAACGGCGGCTATCGCTGGATCGAGACGCGTGCTCAGGCACTGCACGGCGCGGACGGCGCGATCGTACAGTGGTACTTTGCTTCAATCGACATCGAAGAGGAGATGCGCACAGGAGGTATTACGCGAGGGAACGCTTTCTCTGGCCACTGGTGGAAACACTGCCGGCCATGATCGATTGCGCTGCGCCAAACGGCGAGCCGGTCTGTCGAAGCCAGCAAATCCGCGATTTGCCGAGGGTGGGGACGATACAGCCAGACGGGCATCATCGGCTGCTCCTGCAGAACAAATAAAACCTGAAATCGCCAGCGTTTCGAGCCGATTTAATCTCGATATTGGCGCTGGGGGTCCCGCGTCGCAACCTAGTCTGGTCACTGCGAGGCCGCAACTTGTGGAAATCCATGTTTTGGCACCGTTCCGCCCACTTGGGAAAGGGCGCCGAGCCTCGATCAATGGCCCCGAGATGTTCATAGCAAAGGCTATTGGAAAGAGCTGCATCCGACAAACCGGCGAAACCCCGGGCGATTGGAGCATGCGCATGCGTCAGCAGCAATTGCTCTGCAGCGGCAGCAATCGTTCTGGCGCAGCCGCAGATCGGTTTCGATAGATCATCAGAGGACACGCCAGCAGTGAGTGTGTCGCCGATCGCAAAAGACTTCACCCGCATTGACCGCGCTTCCCGTCCAGGAAGCGTAAGCCACCAAGGATCTAGCACCAAGATAGAACGCAGGAGGTTTCAAAGATGAACCAGATCATCAACAACACTCAGGAGGCAAGCATGAAAGTGGACAACACCTCACACCCCGGTAGAACGGCACCCGAAGAGCTGGTTCCATCGCGCTACGCGGTGCGGATCGGCGAGATTGACGTGCTGGTGGTCAGCGATGGGGTGCTACCGCTCCCAACCGCGATGTTGGGCCACAACGCTGACCCGGCCGCCCGGGCCGCCTGGCTGGGCGACATGTTCTTGCCGCAGGACGCTTTCGACTGGGCACTGAACGTGGTCGTGGTGCGCAGCGGCGAGCAGACCATCCTTATCGACGCTGGACTGGGCCTCGACCCGGACTTGAACTTGCCGCGGGCCGGGCAGTTGATGAAGCGGCTGGCGGCCGCCGGCATCGACCTTGCATCCGTGACCGACGTCGTGCTGACCCACATGCACATGGACCACGTTGGCGGGCTGCTCGTCGACGGGGTGAAGGAACAGCTGAATCCGGACCTGCGGATCCATGTGGCTGCTGCCGAGGTCAAATTCTGGGAGTCGCCCGACTTCTCCCACGTTTCGATGCCCGCAGGCTTCCCTGACGCGCTGCGGGCAGCCGCCAAGCGGTTCAGCAAAGACTATCAGAGCCAGCTGCGGCTGTTCGAGGATGAGCATGAGGTGGCGCCGGGCGTGGTCGTCACCCGTACCGGTGGCCACACCCCCGGGCATAGCGTGGTCCGTGTGGCCTCAGGCAACGATCGTCTGATGTTTGCCGGCGACGCCGTGTTCGCGGTCGGGTTCGACCACCCCGACTGGTTCAACGGCTTCGAACATGACCCCGAGGAGGCGGCCCGCGTTCGGGTCCGGCTTTTGCGGGAGCTGGCGGCGACCGGCGAACTGCTGGTGGCAACTCATATGCCGTTTCCTTCTGTTGGCCATGTCGCGGTCGACGGCGACACCTTTCGTTGGGTCCCGGTCTTCTGGGACTACTGACCTCTTGTTGAATTAAGGCCAACCAGAGCGTCATCCTTGAAGGCTGTGTCCAGCTCGGCCTTCAAGCCCGAGCTTCAAAAAGGCCTTCTATCCACCTATTCAACCACGCGCACCGCACGGGCGCGCAGCAAATGGAGCATCTTATGAAAATCGTGATTATCGGCGGAACCGGCCTGATCGGTTCCAAGACTGCAGAACGCCTGCGCAAAAAGGGGCATGAGGTCATTGCCGCTGCCCCGCAAACCGGCGTCAATACCCTCACCGGAGAGGGCTTGGCGGAAGTACTGAAGAATACCGAGGTGGTGATCGACCTCGCGAACTCGCCATCCTTCGAGGATAAGGCCGTGCTCGAATTCTTTCAGACGGCAGGCAAGAACCTGATGGCAGCGGAAATCGAAGCCGGCGTGAAACACCACGTCGCGCTTTCGATCGTCGGCACGGATCGGTTGCCGGATAGCGGCTATCTTCGAGCCAAGGTCGCCCAGGAAAAGATCATCCGGGCAGCCGGCATTCCCTATACGATCGTGCGTTCCACACAGTTCATGGAATTTCTCGGCGGCATCGCCCAAGAGGGCACGGTCGGCGACACGGCCCGCTTGTCGACGGGTTTCCTGCAGCCGATCGCGTCTGACGACGTCGCCGATTTCGTAACGGACGCGGCCCTTGCCCCGCCGGCTAACGGCATCGTCGAAATCTGCGGCCCCGAGCGCGCACGTCTCTGCGATTTCGCCGCGCGCTACCTCAAAGCGATCGGAGATTCCCGCACCGTTGTCGCGGATCCGGACGCCCGCTATTTCGGCACCAAACTGGAAGACGGTTCACTCGTTTCCGACAATCATCCTCGCATCGGCCGCATCGGTTTCGATGATTGGTTTGCGACAACGCCCAGAAAGTAACGACCTGCATACGGGCCGTCTTATAGGCGGCCCCGATGCCTCAGTCACGAAAGGACGATAGATATGATCAAGTCATTACGTTTTGCCGTTGCGTTGACGGCTCTCCTGTCAGGCTCGGCTCTTGCGCACGATGCGCCCGGTGGCGGGGAGGGCGCAAAGGTTACGCTGGTCTATGACCACAAACTGCCGAACGTTCCCGGTAAGAGCATGAAGGGCGTTCTCGTCGAATATGCTCCGGGCGGTTTCTCGGAGGGCCACACACACCCAGCCTCCGCCTTCATTTACGCGACCGTCCTCGAAGGGGCGATCCGCAGCCAGGTCAATGACGGGCCCGTCACGGTCTATGAAGCCGGTGACAGCTTTTCGGAATTGCCGGGCGATCGCCACGGTGTCAGCGAGAACGCTAGCAAGACCAAACCGGCAAGGCTGCTTGCGGTCTTCGTCGTCGATAGCGCCGAGCAAGAACTGACATTCCCGATCAAGAAATAGCCGATCAGGCCGGGCCCGCAGTGCCGGTGCCCGGCCGCTCTTTGACCCAACCTAAATCGGTGATTGCTGCCATGTTTGGTAATGACAATTTCGTGCCGCTTGTTCTGATCAATCTTCTGGGAATTGCCGGCATTGTCGTGTGGCACATCCAGGGCGGCAACCGTCCGACGGGCCGCTTGATCGTCCAGATCCTGTTCTTCACCAACATGAGCCTCGTGCTCTATCTGGGAGGCATCGCTCCGCATCGGCCCGACGGCATCTACACCCAAGGTCCTGCCGCGCTGCTTTCCAAATCGGCCAGAATCCTTTGGTGGACCCATCTCGCCTGGACGATCATCGGCTTCATCCAGATCTACGTCAGACTGAACCGCAAGCCACGGGAAGCACATCTCATCCAGGATATGGCCATTGCCGTCATCTATCTCGGCGTGGCGCTTTCCGTCATCGGTTTCGTCTTCGGCATGCCGGTCGGCACCTTGGTTGCAACATCCGGCGTCATCGCCGTCATCTTCGGCCTGGCGTTACAGAATACGCTGGGCGACGTCTTTTCCGGCATCGCGCTGACACTCGGTAGGGCCTATGCAATAGGCGACTGGGTCCAGTTGAACGACGGAACCGAGGGTCGCGTCATCGAAACCACCTGGCGCTCCACCAACCTTTTGACCGTTACGAACAATGTCGTCGTGCTACCGAACAGCATCCTGGCAAAGCAGGGCGTGACAAATCTTAGCCGCCCTGACGAAACCCACCTGATCGCGCTGCGTGTGCGCATCGCTGCAACGCAAAGACCACGTGTTGTCGAGGAAGTCATGCGATCTGTGCTGCGAGCCAGCGTCCGGATCGTCAAGGACCCGCCGCCGGTCGTTGCCCTGAAAGCCATCGACGCGATCGCAATCGAAGTCGAGCTGCAGTTCCGCGTCGACAGCGTCGCAATTCGAACGCCCGCCAAGAATGAGATCGTTGATCTGCTTCATGACCAATGCAGAGCAAGCGGGCTTTCGCTGGCCATGCCCGCCGAAAGCCTCGCTTTCGTGCCGGCACCGATCGGGAACCAGTATCTTGCCGAATCCCGGCCGGTCTCGGTCACCGTCCCATAAGATCGTAGCCAGATACAAAATGAGGCAAGCTGGGTGGATGCGAGGAAGTTCTCGTCGCATGTGCCAATCGGCTCGCGATGGCGACTGGGCATTAGAGTTTTTGAAAATCGTTCAACAGCGTTGCGTTATTCGTCAAGCCGCGAGCTGAAGATGGGACGATTGACTTTGAATGGGTGCAAATCGGGTTCAAGATAGATTTTGAGGAGAGATCAGCCGTGTATGAAGATCGCGATCCCGTGATGAAGCCCAATGGAACTTTCTTGCGCCCTTGATGCCCGGTAGCTGCCGCGGCAAGCGCGGCCGGCGAGCCGATAACAGACGCCTTATTGACGCCATCTTCTGGATGGCCCGTTGCGGTGGGCGCTGACGCGACCTGCCGAAGCGACTTGGCGATTACCGCATTTTCAAGGGCGCCACTGTTGCCTGGGTGGAGCGGGGAGTGCTGCAGGATCTTCGACAGTATCAGCCACGATGGCGATTTCTGCATGCCACAGTCATTCGCGCTCGTCAGCATGCCAGTGGCGCACGCAGGCAAAAATGGGGCCTGATGCCGGAAGTCTGAGACCGTTCCAAGGCAGGCCCAGGCGCCAAGCTCCATGTCGTGACCGACAGGAGAAAACGATCGATGAATTGACGGGCGCCTTACGAGCGGGCCGAAATATAACAAGCTGCGCTCTTGCGCGGAGCGCAGCTCGTGTCGTGATGCGATCAGAGGTCCGTCACACGCTCCGGATCGGCGGAAGCCAGCGCAGCGGCGCGCTCGGGCTGCGGCGGATAGATCCAGACGGTGTTGATTTCCTGTTTGGTCGCCTTCGCTTTCTCGCCGACCATCTCCACCTTGCGCTCCCAGCCTCGGGTGAAGAGGGCTCCGGCATCACCGAGGTCAAGGCAGGTGACATAAGCTTCCTGATGATATTGCCGTGCCGGCACACCCAACAGTTCGGCGGCGGCATTGTTGCCCGCGAAGGCGCCCATGCGTGTGGCGTGCTGGCACGACATCAGTGCGTAGTTGCCGCAGTCGTCGCATGCAGCGCGTGCCGCATCCCCGGTGGCGAAGACGCCAGGCACGGACGGCACGCGCAGGCAGCCATCGACCAGCAGCCGGTCGAACTTGTCACGCTCGCCAGGAATTTTGGTGGTCAGGGGATTGGCCCGCATGCCTGCTGCCCAGATCACGGTCATGGTTTCGATATGCTCGCCGGTACTCAGCGTAACTCCGGACTTGTCGAGCGATGAAACCCCGGCGTTGAGCCGCGTTTCCACGCCGAGTTTGCGCAGCGCTTCCTCAATAATCGGGCGAGGACCTTCGCCCATGTCGGGGGCGACCGCGCTGCCGCGATCGATGACAATGACGCGCGGATTGGCGGTTTTGTCGAACAGGGCCCGCTGCCGCGAAGGCATCTCGGTCGCCGCCTCGATACCCGTGAAACCGGCGCCGGCAACAACGATGGTGTCGCGCGCGGCCGAGGCCGGCAGTTTCGCAAGCTCGTGGAGATGGCGATCGAGGACAATGGCGTCATCGACATTGTCGATGCTGAAGGCATATTCGGCGAGGCCGGGAATATTCGGGCGGAACAGCCGGCTGCCGGTGGCGAGCACAAGGCGATGATACTGAAGGGACTTTCGTTCGCCCCTGGCATTGACGACGTCTACGGTGCTGGCCTTCGTGTCGATCGATTCCACGCTGCCCTGCACGTAGGCGACATCGACGGCGTCAAACACATCCTGCAGAGGTGCCGTCAGGGTCTCGGGTTTCGGCTCGTAAAGCCGGGGGCGAATGACGAGCGTCGGTTCCGGCGACACCAGCGCGATTTCGAGCTCTTCGGGCGAAACGCCTTCGATATCGCGCAGGCGGGCTGCCGACAGAGCGGCGTACATGCCGGCGAAACCGGCGCCTACAATCACAAGTCTCATGTTATTTTACTCCGTGGTTTTTAGTTTCAAAGGGCCGCGCGTCATCGTTGCCGCTCCCGCTGGGCGGCGAGATGGTCGGTAACGATGGCGCGCGGATGTTGAAGCGACGTCGCTTAGGCGGTGACGAAGGCCAGCATGTCGGCATTGACGACATCTGCATGGGTCGTGCACAGCCCATGCGGCAGTTTCTCGTAGATTTTCAGCGTGCCGGTCTGGAGGAGCTTCGCCGACAACGGAGCGGCGGCACCGATGGGAACGATCTGGTCGTCATCGCCATGCAACACCAGCGTCGGCACGGTGATGCTCTTCAGGTCCGCGGTGAAATCCGTCTCCGAGAATGCCTTAATGCCGTCGTAATGCGCTTTCGCGCCTCCCATCATGCCCTGACGCCACCAATTTGAGATGACCGCCTGCGAAGGCTCGGCACCCGGGCGATTGTAACCGTAGAAGGGGCCGCTCGGAAAATCGCGATAGAACTGCGACCGGTTGGCCGCCAGCTGGCTGCGCAATCCGTCGAATGCCTCGATCGGCAAACCGCCGGGATTGGCGGCGGTCTTCAACATCAATGGCGGCACGGCCGCAATCAGGATCAGTTTGGCAACGCGACCCTTGCCGTAGCGCGCGACATACCGCGCGGCTTCACCGCCGCCGGTAGAGTGGCCGACATGGATTGCGTTGCGAAGATCGAGGTAGTCGATCATTGCGGCAACATCGGAGGCGTAGTGATCCATGTCATGACCGTCGCTCACCTGGGTCGATCGGCCATGGCCGCGGCGATCATGAGCGATCACGCGAAAGCCCTTGCCGAGGAAGAAGAGCATCTGATTGTCCCAATCGTCGGAGCTGAGCGGCCAGCCGTGGTGAAAGACGATCGGCTGAGCGGACTTCGGTCCCCAGTCCTTGTAAAAAAGTTGAACGCCGTCGCTGGTTGTAATGGAGGTCATCGTGCTAATCCTTTGTAGAATATTTGTTTCGGCGCCCGTCATCGAATTGGACGGACAGTCGGGTATGCAAGCCGCTACGGGTCGCTTCGTTGCGATTGACCCATAACCGGTGTCCCAGACCATCCTTTGTCTCCGCCGGATCCATTGGTATGGGCGCAATGGTGGTTTAGCGAAACAAGTCTACGGCTGCGCCAGAGGGATTGGGACCATTGCAGAGCAATTGCGGTTTAGCGGATGCGGCGCAGTTCATCGCCCGGCGTTTTACCGGTCAGCTTTCAAAATGCGGCGGCCAAGGCTGTTTGCGAGGCGCAGTCGAGTGAGGCTTCGACCAACGCCATGCCAGTGCAATCGCGCGGCATGGTCGTCGCTGAGCCAGAACGCACAGTCCGGAATCTGAGGCGAGGCGAAAGGAGATTGCGGTCAGCCGTGGCGCCGCCGCCAATCGGTCGGTGTTTCACCGGTCAATTTTCGGAATGCAGCTGCAAATGCTGTTTGCGAGGCATAACCGAGGGAGGCTGCGACCAACGCGATCGAATTTTGAGGATCGCGAAGCATGTTTATGGCCTGCTCGAGCCGATATTGACGGAGCCAGTTGTGAGGCGAAAGTCCCGTGCTTTCCTTGAAGGCGCGACAGAAATGAAAACGCGACAGCCCGGCATCGGCAGCGAGAGCCCCGAGGGAGACGTCCGCGTCAGCGTCCGACCGCAATCGTTCGATGGCCCGGCGCAGCACGCTCGGCGCGAGGCCGCCCAGCGCCGGCTGATAGCTAGGTGCCTTGCCGGTATGCGCAGCCAGCAGGCGCGTGGCCAGAAGGTCAGTCAACTGCTGCCTGAACAGTGCATCCAGTGCCGTATTGCCTTCCAGGACATCGGCTGCGCTCAGGAGCAATCGGGATGTAATGAGGTCCGGATGCGCCGTTCGCTCCAAGAGATCGGTCGGCGTGAAAGTATCGGTTTCGTCGGCAATGCGCGTCAGTGTCGTGCGGGGAAGATAGAGCTGGACGACATCAACCGGTTTTGGAATATCCCATCGGGAGCTTGATCCAGCCGGGATGATGATCACAACCCCGCGACGAAACGTTCCGCTCTCGATCGATCTTCCTGTCCGCCGTTCCATGCGCTGTATCGCGCCGTTGTAAGCCATGATGACGTGGTCGGTCATGGGCTCGACGACATCATGTAAGGGGCCGTGGTTCCAGTGAGCGATTGCACCGCCGGAGGGGTCTGCCGCAAGATGAATTGGCGCAGTCCGAAGAACGCGCGACATCTCGTTTGCAGGATTGTGGTCAGCAGCCGGCATTTCGTCCCGGCGCGCCTCGATTGTCTCAGCCAGGGAGCCTTCGAGAGGATCGCAGGAGTAAGGCAAGCTCATGGTTGCACGCTCGTAGACGGGCGCTGCCTATGTGCTATTCCGACAATAATCGCGGGCTCATTGAGTATCCACCAGTGGTGGCCGACTTCGTCAGTCCTACGACCCATGACGTCCCCCAATCTCGCGAGCGATTTCGCCGTGCTTTAGGTCATTCGCGCGTTGTGTGATGCAGGGCAAATATCAAAAACTTTTGAGCGGGAAAACCTATTCTCCAGGATAGGTTGCCTTCGCCATTGTCGTATTGTCTCATTTGAATGGTAGGTCCAACAAGGGGAAGCGGACCATGAAGCGCAGGCTTGAATTACGGACGACATCATTACCGACCTTTCGTCTTGGAGGTCCTGCGCGAGGCAGGAGATCCGATTTCGGTGACCGACTGTGCAGCGAAGCGGACAAGCTCGGCATCCCGAGCGAGCCAGCGAATCTCTCGGACATCGCACACCGCCTGTCGGCGGTCCTCACCCAACTGACGACTGCAGGACGCGTGCGGCAATCGGGTAAGTTCGACGGCCGCAAGGTTCTGTGGGAGGTCGCCGCTTAGCCTTCCCAGATCAGGTCTGGCGGCTTATTGCCCTGCCAGTATCCGCACAGATAGCGAGATGTCGGGCGAGACAGTGCCTTGCCCAGCAGCTGGAACGTATGGCCTCGATTGCTCACCTGGCCACGCCGGCCACGGACCAGTCGAAGTATTTCAACGAAAACCGATGTTGGATGCCGACGTAGGCCCGTTGGACCCGCGAGAAGAAGCTTTCGACCTGGTTGGTTTTTGTGCCATCGTCGGTCTGATAGGCCCTCGAGTGGTTGACACGATGCAGCTTGTTCAGGCCAGCCAGGTCGTTGTAGCTGCCATGCTCGTCCGCGAAGACCGTTGCTTCCCGCGACACGCGATCTCCGACGGCCGCCCAGGCTGCGTTGCTGTCCTCGTCTCGGATGATCCGGGTGAACGTCTGCCCTCCCAGCCCGCGCTGGCGGATCGCAAGAGCGCACAGACACTTCATGTTTTGGGTATTTCTTGCGGCGGCGGTCGATGCGATCCTCGGCCTTGGCCGCCAGCGTACTTGCCGTCGATCTCGACCTCGCCATCGAGCACCATCTCCTCCCTGCGCCAGGCGATGGCCTCGCGCAGCTTCATGAGGAACACCCAGGCCGTTTTGTATTGGACGCAGCTCTCGCGCGAGAGCTGGAGCGCCGCCTTGCCCTTCACCGAGGTCGCCGAAAACCAGATGGCGATGAGCATCTTCTTGAAGCTCAGCTTGCGCGCGTGGAAGACCGTGTCCGAGGTGACGCTGAAAACGGCCTTGCAGGTCTTCTCGGTGCATTTGAAGCGATTGCCGCTCATCGTGTGGCACCGAAGCGTTCCGCACTTGGGGCAATACGGCTCGCCCTCCGTCTCGTGCCACAGGCGCTTAAACCAGTTGTAGGCAGTCGTATCCCGCATCTTGGCGAGATCGAGCACCGTCAGCGTTCGGCATTCTGGCGAGAGCAGGAAATGCTGGCCCTTGGGCGTGTCTTCGGGGTTCGCCATGGCTCAACCCCTCCGCGATCCGGAGGAAGGCCAGACGTATTTCTAAGCCCCCTCCCAAGGCACTGACAGACAACACAGCAGCGTTGGGGCGGTGGGCAATGGCGGCGGTAGCGATGGCGTTGAAGGTCATGTTCAGGCTCCAGAAGTCGACGGCAGGCACAGCGGATCGGCGGCCGAAGGCCGCGGGGAGATCAGAGCTGTATGCGTATCATCCTGAATACACAACGCCGAACCCACGAGGCCACGGGGGATCTCGGATGGCATCTTCTGCATGAAGAAAACAACATAGCACCGCGGCGGTGAGCGCTATGGCCTCACGCAT
>NZ_JABEPH010000206.1:0-10887 GCF_013004495.1 Rhizobium sp. SEMIA 4085 | reverse complement strand
TCGTGGCGGGGCCAGAAGGCTCCGTGAAGAGCCAGTCCCGCAAGTTCAACATCAAATCGACCGACATCACGCCCGGAGACGACTTCGGCATGATGCGCGAGGTGATGACCCGGCGCTTCTCGCGGCTCATCAAGGAGGAAGGCATTCCGGACCGGACGCAGACAGTATCGAGCGCTGAGGCCGCCGATCTGCCTTTCCCTGTTTGGCCGGACGTGATCCTGATCGACGGTGGCCAGGGTCAGATGACGGCGGTGCGCGCCATCCTCGAGGAACTCGCCATCACCGACAGCGTCATTGCCATCGGCGTTGCCAAGGGCGTCGACCGCGATGCGGGGCGCGAGCGTTTCTTCCCGCCGGGGCGCGAAAGCTTTACGCTGCCGCCACGCGATCCCGTGCTCTATTTCATCCAGCGCATGCGGGACGAAGCGCACCGCTTCGCCATCGGCTCGCATCGCGCGCGACGCAAGAAGGAGATGGTGAAGAACCCGCTCGACGAGATTGGCGGCATCGGCCCGTCGCGCAAGCGGGCGCTGCTGCAGCATTTCGGCACCGCAAAGGCCGTTTCGCGGGCAGCGCTTTCCGATCTCATGGCAGTCGAGGGTATTTCCGAAACCGTCGCAAAGCAGGTCTATAACCATTTTCACGACGATGCCGCGAAATAGGCGGCTAACGTCGCAAATTCCACGCAAAGGCGGCAGAAAAACAGAAAGAACGTTGACGGCTTGCGGTCAAACCCGTCATCTACAAGCACATAAATTCAGAGAACGGTTTCATGGCATCGCGCGCGTATAATATTCCCAATTTGCTGACCTACGGCCGCATTCTCGCGGTACCGCTGATTGTCCTGTGCTTCTTTGTCGAGGGACGGCTTGCGATCAGCAACACGGCGCGATGGGTCGCCCTTTGGATATTCATCATCGCTTCTCTCACCGATTTCCTGGACGGCTATCTGGCGCGCATCTGGAACCAGACTTCGAATATCGGCCGCATGCTCGACCCGATCGCCGACAAGCTCCTGGTCGCCTCGATCCTGCTCCTGGTTGCCGCGGACCAAACAATCCCCGGTTGGTCGATCTGGGCGGCAATCACCATCCTGTGCCGCGAAATCCTCGTTTCGGGACTGCGGGAATATCTCGCCGCCCTCAAAGTCAGCGTTCCCGTCACACGGATCGCCAAATGGAAAACGACGCTGCAACTGGTGGCTATCGCGTTCCTGCTTGCCGGTCCTGCGGGCGACGAGATTTTTCCCTATACGACGCAGATCGGCATCGCCCTCCTTTGGATCGCGGCCATTTTGACCATATATACCGGCTATGACTATTTCCGCGCCGGCTTGAAGCATATCGTGGATGACGAAGAATGACGCGTCTCGTCTATTTTGCCTGGGTGCGGGAACGGATCGGCAAGAGTGAGGAAGACATCGCCCTTCCCGCCTCCGTCGTCACCGTTGCCGATCTTCTCGGTCACTTGAAGACCCTGGGCGAAGAATACGAGACGGCGCTTCAATACGAAAACGTTATCCGCGTGGCGCTCGATCAGGAACACGCCGAACACGACGAACCGGTCGGCAATGCCCGGGAGATCGGGATTTTTCCGCCGATGACGGGCGGATGACGGACGCACGCTCGCGAGAAGACAAATGGAAACACTGCGTATGGAGCCGGCTTTTCCACGCTTGTCCGTCATTGCTGTGCTTGTCACCGGAGCCGAGCCACGACGCGTCCAGGCCGTGAATAACTCTCTTTGTCTTGCGTTGGGCGCACCCCCTGGCTGCGACACGCACATCGATGAGGGAGTGCGTTTTGAGGTGATCGCGCATCAGCAAAGGGCAAGCATATGGTGAGCCCAGCCCCCACCATCCGCGTCCAGCGCGAAGATTTCGACCTGCAGACTGAGGTCGACCGGCTGAAAAAGGCCGCGCCCGGCGTTGGAGCGATCGTGACATTCTCCGGCCTCTGCCGCGACGAAGGCGGCACATTGGCAGCGCTGGAACTGGAACATTATCCGGGCATGGCCGAGGCGGAGATGGCGCGCATCGCCGAGTTGGCGATCGAGCGTTTTGGCCTGCTTGGGCTCACCGCCATCCACCGCTTCGGAAAAATCGCCGCAAGAGAAAATATCGTGCTGGTGATTGCCGCGGCGCCGCACAGGCAGGCGGCATTCGACGGCGCGAGCTTCGTCATGGATTATCTAAAGACCTCCGCGCCCTTCTGGAAGAGGGAACATGGCTCGGATGGCTCGGATGGCGATTGGGTCTCTGCCAAGGACGCAGACGACGCTGCGCGCGACAAATGGAAGTAGTCACGGAATGGCGCGCTCACGCCGGCTCAGCACCAACAGGAAGACCAGCAGCGAGAAGATGACGAAATCCCGCCAGAGGAATGGGCCGTAGGCGGTCCAAAGTGTTTCGGCAAAGCCGATGCCTGCTGCACCGCCTGCGGATTTCAGCGGATCGGAATAGCCGCCGGCAGCGGCGATCATCAGCACCTTGAGGCCGAAGAGCAGACCCGCACCGAAATCCATCGAACCGTAATAGAAGGTCGTCAGGATGCCACAGCAGGTGGCGATGAAGACGGCGGCCACATAGGCAGCGAGGAACACGCGGATTGCACTGACGCCGCAGAGTTCAGCGGCGAGCGGATCGTCCGTCACTGCGCGCCAGACGCGACCCCAGGCGCTGCGGCGCAGCACTAGGCCGCCGACCGCGATCAGCGCGCACATCAGCCCGGTATTGATAAGCTGGATATAAGTCAGCGTCACCTTGAAGGATGCGTCGCTCCAGAAAACGACGGTGCGGTTGAGAAAGGGCGAGAGCCAGAGCTCCCGCGTATCGGACGCCAACCGCGCGGTCTCCATGAGCAGGATGGTCACGCCGAGGGCTGCGACGATGACCGTATTCGGTGAACGTTGCACGAGCGGCTGCATGACGGAGCGGCCGATCCAGAAGCCGGCGCCGAGCGAATAGGCGAACGACATGACGGCGCCGATCGCGAGCGATGCGGGCAGGACCAGCCAGAGGCGGTTATAGGCGAAATCGGTGAACAGCAGCAGGATCTGTCCCGCGAAAGCGAAGACCGCACCATAGGTGATATCGGCGCGCTTGGTGACGCCGAAGGCAAGCGCATAGCCAAAGGCAAGCGCCGCGTAGAGCGCTGCCAACGGCACGGCGTTTGCCAGCTGCTGCAATAGATAACCCATCAGGAAACTCCGGATCCTCTGCAAACAATAACTGGCAAAACCGATTTTACCAGTTATATTTTCTTCATGATCTTTGCCTGGACCGCACATCGTTTCTCTGGCGGCGCGCTGGCGCTGGATGTCGCAAACAGCGTCATTCTGCGTCATGATATAGCGCGCAGCATCGACCGCTTTGCGGCGGATGAACAGCTCGCGAGCTTTTCGCTTGCGGCTGCGGAATTCTGCGCCGAGCGCGCCCTTTTCAGGGAAGTTCTGCCGGTGGCGCCAGAAGACAGGCTGAATTTCATCGCGCTGCGCGAAGCGACGGACCGCTATTTCCGGCAACGCGTTTTAACAGGCAATGACGATCGCCTCCTCGCGGACCTGCTTGGAAAACTCGCCGTAACCCTCCGCAATGCCAGGCCCGACGGGCTCGACGCCGCGACCGCGCATTCGGTGCTTCGCCTGATCGCGATGCCTGATCCGGAGCGCTTGAAGATATGCCGCAATTGCGGCTGGCTGTTCATAGACCGCAGCAAGAATAAAAGCCGTGCCTGGTGCGACATGGGCGTCTGCGGCAACCGCGCCAAGGCAAGCCGGCACTACCACCGGAAGAAAGAGGACGCGACATGAAGATCAAGGTTATCACGGCGCTGGCGCTGAGCGCCGCGCTGCTCGCCGGCTGCCAACGCGAGATGGAGAAGATGGTCGAAGTGAGCGGCCATATTTTCGTGTTCAACTACCGCGTCGCAAGCGCGACCTACCTCGTCACCTTGAAGAAGACTGCAGCCATTCCCGATGGTGCGGTGGCGATCGCGGAATTCGAGAACCCGGCCGGCGGCGACCCAATCGTGCTCACCGAGAAGATCTACCCGGCCTGGGACAAGATCACTCTCCAGAGCCCAAAGGTACACTGCATCCGCAAGGATAGACCTTATTCCGTAAAGATCCGTCTCGTCGATGCCGAGGGCGCGACCCTGCAGGAGCTGAAGACACAACTGGTCTCGGACGTCGATCAATCGATCCTGCCGAGCAAGCCGCTGGTCGTCGGGCCGCTCTATACACAGAACCCGGATGTCTTCAAGCCGGACGGAACGACGGACTTCAGCAATACAGACAAGTGCCCTGCCGCGTAATCGGCATAGGGGGCGATCATATGTGATCGCACCCCTGCCACACCACCCGGCATGCGGGTCCGCACCGGGCGGTTCGAGAGATTGAGGTCAGGCGAGTCTGGGCATTCCGAGCCGGTCGGCCCATTTGATCGTGAGGGCGGTGTTTAGGAGTTTTGCGCTGTTGCGCCACCAGCGGCGGGCATTTGCCGCCACTTGGCTCGCCACATCGAAGCTTGCTCCCCTGGCCGTCATTTCCCGAGAGATAGTCCTGCCTGTCTTCCATTGCTTGAGCTGGATAGCCCTCAGGCGGTGACGCATCCACTCGTCCAGCGCTTGCCAGACCGATGGTGTTTGCGCCAGCCTGAAGTAAGCTTTCCATCCGCGCACGAAGAGGTTCAGCCGTTCGATCACGGCTTTCAAGGACCGGCCCGTCACGCGGACGTCAGTTCGCGGATGCGAGCCTTGAACGCCTTGATTGCCTTGTCGGCCACCCGTCGCTTGACCACTCCCCGAGTTCGCCAGAAGGCGTAGCCGAGGAACTTGCGGCCGAAGACGCTGGCAACGGCGCTCTTGGTCTCGTTCACCGCCAGGTGAAGTCTTGCGCTTCTCTTCGCTCGCCATGACCAGCTTACGGTGGGACTTTCACCCACAAGAATGCGCCCATGCTGGGCGCACACGCAAAAGCCGGAGCGAAGCTCCGGCTTTAAGAAACATTTCAAAGGCTTCAGCTTCGCGGCTGAAATCCCGATTCAGCCGACGATTTCGGTGTCGGAGAACCAGTATTTGATTTCCTGCGCAGCCGTTTCCGGAGCGTCGGAGCCGTGAACGGAGTTTTCGCCGATCGAAAGGGCGTGCACCTTGCGGATCGTGCCTTCGTCAGCGTTTGCCGGGTTCGTCGCACCCATGATTTCGCGGTTCTTGAGGATTGCGTTTTCGCCTTCGAGAACCTGCACGACGGTCGGGCCGGAGGTCATGGTGTCGACGAGTTCGCCGAAGAACGGACGCTCCTTGTGAACGGCGTAGAAGCCTTCAGCTTCCCGCTTGCTCATCCAAACGCGCTTGGAAGCAACGACGCGCAGGCCCGCATCTTCCAGCATCTTGGTGATAGCGCCCGTCAGGTTGCGCTTCGTTGCGTCCGGCTTGATCATCGAAAAGGTGCGTTCAATCGCCATTGGGTCAAATCCTCTGGTTTAGCGGGAAAAGTGGGCGGTCTTTATCCGCCCCTAGTCCCGAAAACAAGGGGGACGCGGCAATTTCACGCCGTTGTCATGGTGCGGCCGCTGCCTTCATGAAGATCAAGGCAGCGCTCGAATCAAGTCTTCACATCTTCCCCGCCCGAAAGGACGGGGATTTTCAGCGGCGGCCCAGGCCGCCCTTTCGCGTTCTCGGGAGACGGGTTAAGCGCCTTCGATGGCCGTGTTCAAGCCGCCAGGACGTTGACAGCCCCGTTGACGTCGGCACTGTCTGCGTGTCGGCAGGAGAGGAAGAGGAACTTCGCTTGGTTTTCGCGGTTTGCCTTGTCCTTCGACCCGCATTCGAAACAGGTCACAGGACGTGTATCTCGCATCGACATTCACGAGGTTGCCGCCACGGTCTTGCCTTGATCGCGGCTTTCGGCCAAAACGCCGCGCATGATCACGATTACCGACATTTCGGCCCGCATCGCCGGGCGCCTTCTCCTCGACAATGCCAGCGTGACGCTTCCGGCGGGCACGAAGGCTGGCCTTGTGGGGCGGAACGGCGCGGGCAAATCGACGCTTTTCAGGATCATCACGGGCGATCTCGGCGCAGAAACAGGCTCAGTTTCCATACCGAAGAGCGCACGCATCGGCCAGGTGGCGCAGGAAGCACCGGGCACGGAAGATTCGCTGATCAAGATCGTGCTATCCGCCGACCAAGAGCGCGCCGCGCTGCGTGCCGAATCCGAGCTCGACCGATGCGCACCGGATTGCGGAAATCCAGATGCGCCTTGTCGATATCGATGCGCATTCGGCAGAGGCGCGGGCGGCAAGCATTCTTGCCGGCCTCGGCTTCGATCAGGATGCCCAGCAGCGCCCTGCCTCGGCCTTCTCCGGCGGCTGGCGCATGCGCGTGGCCCTTGCCTCAGTGCTCTTTGCCGAACCCGATCTGCTGCTTCTCGACGAGCCGACGAACTATCTCGACCTCGAAGGTACGCTCTGGCTGGAAGACTATGTGCGGCGATATCCGCACACGGTCATCATCATCAGCCATGACCGCGACCTTCTGAACAATGCCGTCAATTCGATCGTCCATCTCGACCAGAAGAAGCTGACCTTCTACCGCGGCGGCTACGATCAGTTCGAGCGGCAGAAGGCGGAAGCCGACGAATTGCAGACGAAAGCGAAAGCCAAGAACGAGGCCGCGCGCAAACATCTGCAGAGTTTCATCGACCGCTTCAAGGCAAAGGCCTCCAAGGCGCGCCAGGCGCAGAGCCGCGTCAAGGCGCTGGAACGCATGGGCACGGTCGCCGCGGTGATCGAAAATCATGTGCAGCCGATCACTTTCCCGGAACCGGAAAAGCAGCCGGCATCGCCGATCGTCGCCATCCAGAGCGGCGCCGTCGGTTACCAACCGGGCAAGCCGATCCTCAAGAACATCAGCCTTCGCATCGACAACGACGACCGCATCGCGCTGCTCGGCGCCAACGGCAACGGCAAGTCGACCTTCGCAAAATTCATCGCCGGCCGGCTCTCGGCCGAAAGCGGCGACATCAAACTCGCACCGAGCCTGAAGATCGGCTTTTTCGCCCAGCACCAACTCGACGATCTCGTCCCCAACGAGTCGCCGGTCGAGCATGTGCGCCGCCTGATGCCCGCAGCGCCCGAGGCCAAGGTCCGCGCCCGCGTGGCGCAGATGGGGCTTTCGACGGAGAAGATGTCAACCGCTGCCAAGGATCTTTCTGGTGGCGAGAAGGCCCGCCTGCTGATGGGGCTTGCCGCATTCCACGCGCCGAACCTTCTCATTCTCGACGAGCCGACCAACCACCTGGACATCGACAGCCGCCGCGCTTTGATAGAAGCCCTTAACGACTACGATGGCGCCGTCATCCTCATCTCGCATGACCGCCATCTTATCGAGGCGACGGTCGACCGTCTCTGGCTGGTCAATAACGGCACAGTTTCGAATTTCGAGGGCGATATGGAGGAATACCGCAACCTCGTCGTCTCTTCGGGCAAAAAAAAAGACGAAAGGCCTGATCTGAGCGAAGAGCCCTCCTCCAAGGCGGATCAGCGCAAGGCGAATGCCGGCAGACGCGCCTCGCTCGCGCCGCTCAGGAAAAAGATCAACGAAATCGAATCATTGACGGCGAAGCTGGAGAAACAGATTCGAGAGCTCGATGCGGAGCTGGCCGATCCGGCGCTCTACGAAAAGGCGCCGGCAAAGGCCAGCGAGAAAGCCAAGCAGCGTGGCGAGGCAGCCGCAAAGCTCGCAGCCGCCGAAGAACAGTGGCTGGAGCTTTCGGCCGAATATGAGGACGCCATGGCGGGCTAGGTGTGGCGCCTTTGTCGATCTGCACGTGACAAGGCCGCTTGCCCGGCGGTAACATTCTGATAAAACACCGCCCAATAAATCATACTTTTGAGCGAAACACCGAACGCGAGCTTCAGCCATGTCACCCATCAACCTCGCCATCGTCGGCGTCGGCAAAATCGTCCGCGACCAGCACCTCCCCTCGATCGCCAAGAATCCGGATTTCAAGCTTGTCGCGACGGCAAGCCGCCACGGCACCGTCGACGGCATCCAGAGCTTCACAAGCATCGAGGCCATGCTCGAGGCCGTGCCTGAGATCGACGCCGTTTCGCTTTGCATGCCTCCGCAATTTCGCTACGAGGCAGCCCATAAGGCGCTTTGTGCCGGCAAGCACGTCTTCCTCGAAAAGCCGCCGGGCGCGACCCTGAGCGAGGTCGCCGACCTTGAAGCGCTGGCCGCCGAAAAAGGCGGCTCGCTCTTTGCAAGCTGGCATTCGCGCTATGCGGCTGCGGTCGAGGCCGCCAAGGCCTTCCTCGCCTCGACGAAGATCGAAAGCGTCCACGTCATCTGGAAGGAGGACGTGCGCCACTGGCATCCGAATCAGGACTGGATCTGGCAGGCGGGCGGGCTCGGTGTTTTCGATCCGGGTATCAATGCGCTGTCAATCGTCACCCATATCCTGCCGAAGGCGATCTTCCTGACGAGCGCCACGCTGGAGTTTCCGGAAAACCGCGACGCGCCGATTGCGGCCGACATGCATTTCAAGAATGCCGACGATGTTCCGGTTCACGGCGAATTCGACTGGCGCCAAACCGGCAAACAGAGTTGGGATATCATTGCCGAGACGGCGGCCGGCAAGATGGAGCTTGCGGAAGGCGGATCGAAGCTTTCGGTCAACGGCGAACTGAAATTCTCCGCTCCGGAAGAGGAATATCCGGCGCTCTACCGGCGCTTCGCAGAGATCATCAGGGCAGGCAAGTCGGATGTCGACCTCGCACCTTTACGTCACGTTGCCGACGCCTTCATGCTCGGCAAGCGGAAGTTCGTGGAAGCATTCCACGACTGACCGACGGATCGTCGGCCGGCTGCCAGTGCTACCGTTGACTGTTAGAGTGGCAAGATCGACCCTCGCCCAAGGACGTCCAATACCATGCAGCAGGAGCAAGACGAATCTTTTGGGTTGGGCGTGCGGCATCTGACCGTCACGCTCGCCGCTCCCGACGCGAGATGGCGGGAAGCCTATGCGCTGGAAGAGGCTAGGATCCGAGGTGCGCTCGGATCTCTGGCGCTCGACATCCAGCATTTCGGCAGCACCGCCATCCCGGCGATCAAAGCAAAACCAATCATCGACATTCTGATCGGCGTCAGACGTTTCGAGGACGGAGCGACCTGTATCGGCCCGATGGAACAGATCGGCTACGATTATGCTGGAGCCGATATCGTGCCCGACGACTACATCTTCGGCCGCGGCATCAAGGGCGAGACGCGCACGCACCTCGCCCATATCGTCGAATATCAGGGTCACAATTGGAAGCGGAACATCCTTTTTCGCGATAGGCTTCGCAGCGATCCCATTCTCGTCCAGGCCTATGAAGAGCTGAAGATCGATCTTGCGCGGAAATATGCCCAAAATCGCGCCGCTTATACCGCCTCGAAGAAGGGCTTCATCGACAAGGTCGTGAGGGACGGCGGTCTTGTCTGACCCGGGCGGTCAGGCCTTCTTCTCCCAGCGTCCCTGCGGCGTCTGCTGCCAGTAGGTGAGGCTGTGCCCCTCACTCTTCAGCCTCTTCCACTCGGCCCGCGCGGCTTCAAGCTGCTCCTGGTCGTATCCGTCGAACATGAAGACGATGCGATCATAGGTGTCCACCGACGGCGGTTCGGCGCCGTCGACGACGAAACGCACGGTCGCAGCGTTGGCGTTTCCGGCCGATGCCGTCAACAGGACGGGCTGGTCTTCGGCGAATTCAGCCTCGTCGGTGCCGTGCGGCAAAAAGCTGTCTTCGCGGAAAGTCCACAGGTGCGCGTCGAGCGCATCCCTTCGAGCCGTTTCCTTCACCTGGATCGCGACACGCCAGCCGCGCCCGACGCTCTTGTCGACGAGCGGCGGCAGCGCGTCCTCGAGCTTGGATTCGGTCAGATGATAGAACAGGACTTCCGTCATGCGCGATCAGGCTTCGTAGTGGTCGCGCACCAGGCGATCCAGCAGGCGGACGCCGAAGCCGGAGCCCCAGGACTGGTTGATCTCATCCAGCGGCGAACCCATGGCGGTGCCCGCGATATCGAGGTGCGCCCAGCGGGTGTCCTGCACGAAGCGCTTGAGGAAATGCGCCGCCGTGATCGAACCTGCATAGCGACCGCCGGTGTTTTTCATGTCGGCGAACTTGCTGTCGATCATCTTGTCGTATTCCTTGCCGAGCGGCATGCGCCAGACCTTCTCGCTTGTGGAGAAGCCGGCTTCCGTCAACTGGCCGGCAAGCGTGTCGTCATTCGAAAACAGGCCGGCATAGACGCTGCCGAGCGCCACGACGACAGCGCCTGTCAGCGTCGCAAGGTTGACCATGAACTGCGGCTTGAAGCGGTCGTTGCAGTACCAAAGCGCGTCGCAGAGCACGAGACGGCCCTCGGCATCGGTGTTGATAACTTCGATCGTCTGGCCGGACATCGAGGTGACGATATCACCTGGGCGTTGGGCATTGCCGTCCGGCATGTTCTCGACAAGGCCGATGATGCCGACCGCGTTGACGGCCGCCTTGCGCGCCGCAAGCACATGCATGAGGCCGGTAACGGCCGCCGCACCGCCCATATCGCCCTTCATGTCTTCCATGCCCGCTGCCGGCTTGATCGAGATGCCGCCTGTATCGAAGACGACGCCCTTGCCGATGAAGGCGACGGGACGCTCCTTGGCCTTTCCGCCCTTCCACTGCATGATGGCAAGGCGCGGCGGACGGACGGAACCCTGGGCGACGCCGAGCAGCGCCCCCATGCCGAGGCGCTTCATCTCGCGCTCCGTCAGGATTTCGACCTCGACACCGAGCTTTTCGAGTTCCTTTGCCTTCGCGGCGAACTCGACGGGGCCAAGAACGTTCGGCGGTTCGTTCACGAG
>NZ_JABEPH010000205.1:0-10902 GCF_013004495.1 Rhizobium sp. SEMIA 4085 | reverse complement strand
CTCCGCCACGCCGCGCCCCTCGTCCGCTCTCCTGTTCTCTTCGGCAGCGTGTCCCCCTTTTGTCCCCCTCCACCCGCCGCCGGGGGGCCCGGTCTGCCCCATGATAACAAGGCTCCCGCCTCCCCGAACTCCCCAAAGCGCCCCCGAACCCCCCCCCCGCTTCTGGGGCGCCCCGCCACGTCTCGACATGCCGGTTCCGACCTGTAATCCCGCCGGTAGCGTGCGCTTCAGGCGGCGGGCCGCGCCAGCCCATTGCTGCAACTGCTCCAAGGAGTTGAGAACGGGGATGATGCGGCTCTCGGCGCAGCGAATTTCGCTTCCAGGCTGCAAACCGTTGAGGACGAAGAGCTGGGCCTCAGGCGGCAGATTGGGCCGAAGGTGTACGGCTTCGACGAACTGGGCAACGAAGAAATGCCGGCAGCCTTGGGAGTAGAGCGCTTGCGCCACCTGGTCGGCGCCAAGACCATAGGCGTTGGCCTTGACGACGGCGGCCGTCTGCGCCGGCGCTACCATTTCCGACAGAAGCTTATAGTTGCGGCGCAGCGCACCGAGATCGATCGTCAGGTAGCCCGAAGCTCCCACGGAGCTTAAGGCCGCCTGGCTTCTGGATTCCAAAATCATGTCCATCAGATATCCTCTCTTGCTGCCAGAGAGGATATTGAAACGATCGAGAAATTTCCCATGATTTAGCGATTGATTATGCAATTGAACCATGTTTACTGAAATTATCGTTCACTTAATGAAATAATCGATCATGACAGCTCTGGATGCTATCGATCGCAATATCCTCCGGTTGCTTCGGGTTGATGCCCGGCAAAGCAACGCAAAACTCGCCGAAGGCGTTGGCCTGTCCCCATCAGCTTGCTTGCGCCGTATCAGGCTGATGGAGAAGGCCGGCGTTATAAGGGGGTACACGGCGCTGATCGAAGCGGCGAACGCAGAGGCCGCGATGGCCGTAATCATCAACATTACACTCGAGCGGCAGACCGAGGATCACCTGGATCGTTTTGAAGCGGCCGTCCGCAGGTATCCCGAAATCCAGGAGTGTTTTTTGATGACGGGCGGCTCTGACTACCTTCTGCGTGTCGAGGTTGCGAATGCTGGCGAATTCGAGCGGATCCACAAAGAGATCCTTTCCACCCTTCCTGGTGTCCTGAGAATCCATTCAAGCTTTTCAATTCGAAACGTGCTTGCAACGCGCTTAAAGCGACGGTGACGGGTTTGGTCTAAAGGCAACGACCGCCTTTTGTCGTCGTGCTCGACGACGCAATTGCGCCAGGCGTGCTGCAGATCGCAGGATATTGCTGGCCCGATCGCTGGCATCGGTCAGGAATTTTTCGGGCTTTGCGGCCACGATCGGGGAGGATATCGCCCGCCTTGATGAGGCCCGCCCGCCTCTTCCGCCAGGTAAACATGGGCGCGAAGGCGATCAGGACGGGCAGTGTTGTCGGAGTTGAGCGGCGAAGAGCTCTCCCTTGCCCCGACCTCATCCAACCAACATCCGATACCAGCGCGTTCGTGAGCTTCTCGAGCGCCCTCAAGCGCATTGCTGGCAAGCTTTCGAAGAACTGCAATGAGTTGCGTCTGCTTTAGAGTGGCCCCCGAACCGGATTGGGCGAAATCCGGCTGCCAGCGGTGCAGCCTGGTTCGTCCATCATGCCAGGCAAGGTCAACTAGTTATTCCCGAGGTGGTGGCCTATCAGGTTATTGGGCACGATCTGACCGTGACATTTGCAGCCGCGGCCGGGTTCGACAGGGTTCGTCGAGCCGAGGGACGTGTTGCGCGGTTACCTTCGCCATCCCGACTGATCGGGCTCTGAATTCAGCGCGCCTTTGAAATTCCTGGAGATGAACGCTGGAACCTCATCCGACAGCGTGCCCTGCTAAGCCATAGACCCAGGGCTCGTTGTCTTTTCGGTTCAGAAACTTGCGCCCTTTTGACATCGTGGTGACGGTTTCAGAAAGTTCAAGGCCACTGTCTTGAAGGAATTCAGTCAGTGGACCCGGCTCTCGTGTGTCAACGCGGGCGAACCGTCCTGTCAGATCCTTGAGATGCACGGCGGTGAGTTGGAGTGCGTCGTCGTCAGTGCTCGCCACGATGGGGCCAACGACATGGCCTCGGCCGAACTCCCGGCACATCGAAAAACCAACGAGTTGACCGTCCCGTCGCATTGTACGAATGGATGAAACTTCTGCGAGCAGCCTGAGCAGCCTTTCGCGGCTCGTCCCGAATGCCCGCGTATCCAGCGCTATGATCTCATCCACGGGGGCAGCGGAGGGCTCTGTCAGCTCTCCGTTTGGTTCTGGCAGCTCTCGGATCATCGGGCCGACCTCGCCTTGATATTGGTATACCGTTGCCTCCTGGGTAAAGCCCAGGGACAGATAGAGTCGATAGGCGGCTTGGGTAGAGTTCAGGCTCAAACTGCGGCCCCGGCAATGCTCAAATACCTGGTCCATGAGCCATCGACCGTTGCCTTGCGCTTGGGTGCGCGGCGTGGTGATCACGAGGCCAACGGTGGCGAAATCGTCTCCGTACGGGAACCACATTGCGCTTCCGAAAACGCGGCCTATACCATCCACCGCAACAATGCCTCGGCCGACGTGGCGCAGCCAGTCCCAGTCCTTGGGGCGATGTGGCCAACCGACACCTAGGGAGAGCGCGTGGAGCAGACTGACATCGACATCGTTGATGTCTCGCGCCACCAATTCGAATGACTTCAAGCGCACTGACTTAGGCATTTGAGTTAATCGCTCCATTTGCCGGGTTGCCACATTACTGGCAGGGCTGCGACTGTAGTATCTGCGCTCCCCGCGGCGCAATTATCGCACGCAATTGTCGGTAGAATCCGCTGTTTTTCAGGTATATTCGAAATCTTTCGCCAAACGATCGCTCAAATCGGCAAGGAGATTCCCGTCCGATTAAGCTCGCTAGCATCTGGTCAACTTTGGAGGCAACTTGGTCCGACATGAATACTCGCTAAGCTCATTGCGTTTGTCTCGGTCGTCAGGCCCGCCAAACCAACAGATAGTCGATTGGATACGCGGCGACTGTCTGGCTGCGGGCGCCAAGATGACATCGATCTTGGTCCTGAAGGCGATCGATATAATCCGGCGATATGAATGACTTCTGTCCTGCGCATTAGCCGCCTCGCCAAGGCGGCCTGCGGCCATGAATGTGCAACTGGCGCGGTCGCCAGGCTTTGACTTGAAATCGCTTGTTAAAAACCTGCGGCGAGTACAGCCGAATCAGATGGCGCAACAAGCATGTTTTGCAACGCCGCCCATCTAGCCTGCGATTTTGATGAGGGCGCGCTCCATGGCTGCAAGAAATTGGTCCACATGCTCGGCTTGGCAAACGAGCGGAGGGCGCACTTTAAGCGTATCCTCATTGGCGCCCGTCGTGCTAACAAGGACGCCGTCGTCTCGCATGGCATTCACGACATTCAAAGCCATGCTTCGCCGGCTTGCCGGCGTTGTGCCATCCAGCCCCAGATCGATGCCAAAGAATAGACCTGCGTTTCGAATGCCGGAGATGCCGTAGGGCAGCATTGCAAGTTTCTCCAGCCCGGCTCGGAGGCGCTGGCTCATGGCAAGCGCTTTTTCGGGGATCTGGTCGCGCTGCAGGATCGTTAGCACAGCGTCCGCCGTCGCAATTCCAACTGTATTGCCGGCAAAAGTGTTTGAATAGCGAGAAGTGGCACCAAATTGGTCCATCGGTGCTCTGCGACCAACGACAGCGCCAATTGGAAATCCGTTGCCCATAGGCTTGCCGAGGGTGGCAAGATCCGGAACGATTCCGTGCCGCTCAAAACCCCACATATGCTCGCCAGTCCGCCCAAAGCCCGGTTGAACTTCATCGGCGATGACGAGACCACCTGCCTCTCTGACTGCCGCAACTCCACCCGCAATGAAACCAGGAGGATCTACCCATACGCCATCGCTGGAAAAGATACTGTCGATGAGGAGGGCCGCAACACCGATGCCACGACGATTCAGATCCGTGATGGCCGACCGAATTTGTGCCTCAAAAAATTCCGCGGCTTGTGATTCCGGCACGCCCGCTGGCCCGGGTAGCTGTACCATGCGCACGAACGGGCTGAGCTTGACCGCGTCTCCCAAATTCGGGGAAACAGCGGCGGTAGCGGCGCTAGTGCCATGATACGCATAGTTCGACACGATCACGCCTTCGTTGCCGCTCGCAAATCGCGCGATACGCAGGGCCAAATCGTTGGATTCACTTCCCGTGCAAGTAAAAACAACCCGATCGAGCTCGTTTGGGAAGGTATCAACCAATCGCTCCGCGTAATCGACGAGCTTTGGCTCGAGATAGCGCGTGTTGGCGCTTATCCGTGCCGCCTGCTCAGCCATTGCGGCGGTTACTTCTGGGTGGCAATGGCCGAGAGACGGCACATTATTGTAGAAATCGAGATATGCCCGCCCGTCAGGATCGTAGAGCCACATGCCTTCGCCGCGAACGAAGTGCACTGGCCGGCGGTACTGGAGCCTATAAGAGGCCCCAAGAACTTCGTCACGGCGAGCAATTAGCTCGGACTCGCGTCCGGGAAGGTCAGCTTCGCCGGGTATGTAGCGATTTGGCATGAGATCTGTCGACATGTGCTTTTGCCTGCTTACAAGAGTGCTTGATCAATCTTTGGTCGTCTTTTTTTTGGCGACCGTCCGGCCGAGCGAACCGAAATGGCGTTTACGACCGGAGTGACGACATTGCCGCGAGGACCGCCGCCTCGCCCGCTGCGACACCAAGAGGCGTTAGGATAGCAAGGCCGTGCTCGGCACGCGCGACATTCTTTTTGATGTACTGAGCGTCGGCCGGAAAAAGGTAGGACCGCCAGTAGTTGACTAGGATCAATGCGCCTTGTCTCGCCCGCATCAGTGCGACGAGCAGTCTTGCTTCCAGCGCCGAAAGTGGAATGACAGAGGCATAGCCGGCAATAAGATGCTCGGCCCCACCCAAAGGAAAGGTCGGATCCTTTACGACGTGACTTGCGGCGATCGCAAGATCCTGGATTCTGGGACTCCAACAGCCATCGCCAAAATCGATGAAACCCATTCCCTGGTCAGTCACCATCATGTTGAATGGGCTGGGATCATTATGCGTTACCTGCCACGCCACATTCGAAAGTTGCGGCTCAACAAACTCCACATACTCGCCCATCGCGACGCGTACGCTATCTGCAACGATGTTGGATGGCAGGTATTGCTCTAGTTCCATCAGCCGCGACCAGCACCCGACGTGCCAAAGAATGGGGCGGTGGGCCGCGGGCACACTGACCAGATCAAGAGCTAAGTCGAGCCGCGCGAGAGCACTGCCAGCTCGAAAAAGCAGATCGGGCGTTGGCGTCGCGTGGTGCAGCGGAACACCTTCGAGGCGAGTCTGCAAGTACCCGCATATTCCCTCTTGCTCAAACATCAATGCGCCGTTGCTCGTGCGGAGCACTTCGGGTGCAACGAAGCCCGCGGCTCCTTGCAATCCAGCCATAACGCCGGCTTGGAAACGAAAGCTATCGACCGCCTCTGGTGTTGTCGACGTCTTTAGGATTAGTCGGCTGCCGTCCGACACGGTGACTTCAACGGTGCGCTCTACCTCAGAGGATAATGTCGCCAATGATCCCGTCAATCCGTAGTGCCGCTTCAGCAAGGCCGCCGACAAGTCCGGTTCAGAGCAACCCGGCCGCTTGGCCAGGATGGCGGCGGCGGCGCGAAAATTGGCTTCCGTTGAAGCTGCTGTGTAAGGCAAATGGTTGGCTCCCGCTGGCATAGAGCCATTGAGTTGACCTGCTCTATCGGGGACTAGATCACGAGGAGCACGCAATTCGAAAGATCCTTGCCTGTTGGGAATGGTTGTTCTCGTGTTGCGAAAGACGGAGCTCCGGCGAAGAAAACCCGCAGTTTCTATGCCTTGCGGTGTCAAGACAGCACCGGTGGCAGCGTGCGCAAGGATGGGGCCGTGCTCTGCAAGGACCCATTCTCGCCTTCAGAGTCCAAAAACACCCGGCAGCTTCGTCACGTCGGGGATTTCCGCATATTCATAGAAGGGGTTGGCGGGCTCATGGCCGCGATTGACCCAGACCTTGCTCTTGATCCCCAGATCATAGGCAGACATCAGGTCGTGTCGGAACGACGAGGACACGTGGGTAATGTCCTCAGGGCCACATCCCAGCATGTCGAACATATATTCGAACGCTTTGAAGGGCGGCTTATAGGCACCTGCCTGTTCAGCGGTGTAGACGGCATGAAATGGCGCGCCGAGCTTGGCCACGTTCGATGGAATTTGGGCCACCATGGAGTTCGTAAGGATAACCAGCGGAATTTCCTTGGCCAGTTTAGCCAATCCCTCCGGTACGTCCTGATGTGGTCCCCAGCTCGGGATGCGATTGTAGATCGTTTCAGCGTCTTCGGCACGGAATGCAACGTTGTTGCGGCGGCAGGTGCGCTCCAGTGCGTTGTGAACGACATCTGCATAAGGCTTCCAGTCCTGCAACACCTCATCGAGGCGATAGCCTTGGAAGTTTCTCACGAACTCATCCATGCGCGGCCCATCCAGAAGATGACCGAACAAATCCCTAGCGGCTTCGGCCATTTGGAAATTGATAAGCGTGCCGTGGCAATCAAAAGTCACGTATTTCGGCCGGAAGCGGTCCATGTCCTTGGCTCCTGTCAATTTACCCTATGAACCGAGCATAGCTTTTTGCCTGTGGCAGAATGTGCCGAAGTGCATGGCCATTCGGCAGAAGGCCTCGCCTGGTCACCGCAAAACCAGCACGACGTTTTGCACTGCTGCCTCATACGAGACTTTCGAACTGCACCAGTCCGAGGAAGCCAGACGATGCTTGGCACCACCTGCACAATCGTTTTGCCGGTCCCAGCCGCTCTGCTGGCTTTGTTCAAAATTGATCATTACGGCGCCCCATGCCGAATAGCGACGACATCGCTGTTTCGTTGCTCGTTGTTGCGTTAGCCGTGGGCAGCTCCCGCCTGCCTGGACGACGAGCTCAACCCAAGTGGCCGAAAATGCACTGGTGGGATCGGACCTGCCGTTGTCGGGCGTTCCTGGTTTCCATCGCGAGGCCGTCAACTCCCACGGGCGGCCGGTCTCGAGGCTCGAGATCGGCAGCGTGGTCGCGTGAGTTACTGATTAAGAATGCTTTTTTGCAAAACTCAGTCGCGCAAGTCTAATGTTTATTGGGGGTCCTGCGCGACGATTTTGGCGCGTGACCGTTCCTAGACTTTGCTATATTTTCTTAAACTTATCTCGGACTCTGCGGTCAGCCAATCTCGCAATGCGGAGAGGCCGGTTGAAACAATGATCGACTTCGGATGGATCAGGCCATAGTCGGTCCCGTCGCAATCAAAGCCGAGTGGTGCTTCCAATCTCCCATTCGCGACGTCATCCGCTGCAATCGCTTGTGGTGCAAGAGCAACGCCAAGACCACCCAGGGCCGCTTCTGCCATCAGGAAATGATGATCCAGCAATCGGGTCGTTCGAGGACGCGGCGCATCCATGTGCTCGTCGAACCACGCTTCCCAAGCATTCGGTCGCGTCCGTGATCCGAGCGCGACATAGTCGCCACTCTCGAACCGTTGGCGCAGGGATGGCAGCATTACCGGACCAACACGCTCGGGCATTAGCCTGATGATGGTCCAGTCCGGGTCCACCAGAAAATCGAGACGGCGGATCGCAAGCGTCACCCGGTCACGCGCGAAGTCGAGCCCACCGCCGCCGGTCGACAAATGCACCTCAACATCCGGGTATCGATCCTGAAACCCAGACAGGCGCGGAATCAGCCAGCGCATCGCCAGCGAGCGCTCGCAGGACAGGATGATCGGAATGGGCGTCGAGCTGGATCTGATTTCTGCCAAGGTATCAGTGATTAGGCTGAACGACTTGCCCGTCGCCTCCGCCAGCTTCTCGCCATCGGAAGTCAGACGCACTCCGCGTCCGTCTGCTTCGAGCAAGCGCAGACGAAGATCGGCGGAAAGTTTGGAGACGCGACGGCTGACTGCACCATGCGTCAGAGCGAGTTCGGCCGCCGCTGCACGCACAGACCCCAGACGCGCCACTGTTTCAAAGGCCCGCAGATCGTCAAGAGAAGGTATGTCAGATCGTTTCATTGGTGATCTCATATCACCAACAAATGTCAAATCATATGGATAATCGGTTCTGACCGTTCTGCTATCCTCACCAACATGAAGCAGACCACATCTCTCCTCGTCGGGATAATCGCCGACGACCTGACCAGTGCTACCGACGGCGCGGCGGCCTTTCTTGGAAAAGGCCATACGCCTCTGATCAAGCGGAAAATCGACGGCCCTCAAACTGGGGCCGTCGTTTCGATCGACACCAACAGCCGCGCCTCTGCCATCTGGCAGGCGACAAAGGCTACGGCCGACGCTGTGTCGGCCCTCTCGAATGCCCGCCTTCTGTTCAAGACGATCGATTCGACCCTGCGCGGCCATATCCGCGTGGAAGTCGCCGCCGCCTTTCGCGCAAGCGGCCGAAGCCGGCTTGTCATCGCTCCGGCCTTTCCCGGAGCGGGGCGGCTCACTGTCGGCGGAATCCAGAAGGTGAATGGCATTCCCGTGAGTGAAAGCGTCTACGGCTGTGATCCGGTCCATCCCGCAGGCACATCGCACATTGCTGATCTCATCGAACCGTCCCTGGGCAGACCGATCATTCTTGCCCCCGACAGTTCCCGCGATGCGGCGACGACCGCATCCATATTGATTGTCGACGCCGACAGTCAAGACGTACTGAACCGGCAAGTCGCCGGCATCCCCGATCCTGAGACTGTCCTGTGGGTGGGCTCTCCCGGTCTCGCCGTCGCGCTGGCATCGCTGATCCCTACGGTGCCAAATGGATACTCGGTAACGGAAAAAGCCGCCGGGCGCGTGATGATCGTCGCAGGAAGCGCCAATCCAGTGACACACGCCCAATGCGAGACTTTGCGCGCACAAGGCGTTCCTGTCGTCACCGACGTGGCCGACGCTCCAGGTGACACCCGTGTGATTTGCCTTCGGTCACCGCTGCAACGGCAGGAAAATACCAGCGCGGTGATGGCGGAGCTCGCCGGACAAGCAGCCGCAGCGGTCGTTTGGCATGACTATGATACGGTGATCGCCACCGGAGGCGAGACGATGGCGGCGATCCTCGACCGCCTCGGCGTCAGCCGTTTCTTTCTCACCGAGGAGCTGGCGCCCGGCTTTCCGGTCGGCCGCGCCGAACGGGCGGACGGAACGTCGGTTACCATCGCCATGAAGGCGGGAGGGTTCGGCTCACCCTCGGCACTCCTTGATGCCGCCCGCGACCTGCTTGCCAAACCGCTTTCAGGAAAGGCTCTCATCCATGACCGCCCATGACGCTCCTCTCGCCGTGACCATGGGCGATCCCTCCGGCATCGGCCCCGAGATCATTGCAAAAATGTACCTCCGCCGCCCGGACAAACGGCACTGGATCGTCGTCGGTGATGCGCTGGTGATGAACCACGCCCTTTCCGGGCTGGATGCCGATGTGCGGGTCCGGCCGATCGCCTCCCTCGATGAGACCCTGTTCGAGGACGGAACGCTCAACGTGCTTTGCTCATCCCAGCTCCGGACCCTGCCACCGGTTAGCCAGGTTTCGGCCATCGGTGGACGCGCGGCGTTCGACGCCATCCTCGCCGCGATCCGACTGGCGCGGGACGGGCGCGTGGGCGGCATCGTCACGGCTCCGATCCATAAGGAAGCGCTCGCCGCCGCCGGTCTGCACTATCCCGGCCACACCGAAATCCTGGCCGATCACGGCGGCGCTCCAAAGGTCGCCATGATGCTGGCCAACGAGGACATTCGCACGGTCCTCGTCACCGTCCATTGTTCGCTGTCCGAGGCAATCCGCAAAGGCGATTTCGCGGCACAGATGGACGCGATCCGGCTGGCCAACGCCGGTGCGCAGGCCCTCGGCATCGCCCATCCGCGCGTCGCTGTCGCGGGCCTCAATCCTCATGCCGGCGAAGGCGGCCTCTTTGGAGACGAGGAAATCCACATCATCAGGCCGGCCATCGAGGCGGCCCGTGCCGAAGGCATCGACGCGTCCGGCCCATGGCCCGGCGACACCGTGTTCATGCAGGCCCGCAAGGGTCGTTTCGACATCGTGGTTGCGCAGTATCACGACCAGGGCCTCATTCCAGTCAAATACATGGGCCTCGACCACGGCGTGAACGTCACGCTGGGCCTACCGTTCGTGCGCACCAGTCCCGATCACGGCACCGCCTTTGACATCGCGGGGACCGGCGTTGCCGATCCCTCCAGCCTTGAGACCGCTTTCGACTACGCTCTTCGCCTGAAAGCTTCCCTCCCGAACCTGAAAGCCGACACCCCATGACACAATTCGACTTCATCTTCATGCTGACGCGCAACGACCGCACCGTGGCCGACGCCCCGGTCCACGCCGAAACGGCGCTCCGGGCCGGAATCCGCCACATCGGCTTCAAGGACGTCGGCCTGCCGCTGGAAGCACTTGCCAGCCTTGCCCGCCAGATCCGCGAGGGGGGAGCCAGCACTTATCTCGAAGTCGTATCGCTCGACCGCGACAGCGAGATCCTCTCTGTCAAGGCGGCGATCGAGCTCGGCGTCGACTATCTTCTCGGTGGCACCCATGCCGAAGACGTGCTGCCGCTTTTGGAAAGGACGCCTATCCGCTACTATCCGTTCCCGGGCCGCATCGTCGGGCACCCGAGCATTCTCAAAGGATCCCAGGCCGAGATCGTCAAAAGTGCAGTCGCGCTCGCCAGCCATCCCGGTGTTGCCGGTCTCGACCTTCTCGCCTACCGTTCGCCAGGCAATGTGCCATCTCTCATCGACGCTGTGTGCCGGGCCGTGCCCAAGCCCATTATCGTTGCGGGATCGGTC